>JAIXZB010000188.1 GCA_027489915.1 Rickettsiales bacterium
GTATTTTGACGCGGCGCCAGAGGCGCTGATGACGTGTTATCAGATACATTCGCCCGATGTAATGACTGTGACAGATGCGCAGGCCGAACGTACAGAGGCGGATGCCATGGTGACGAACCAGCGCGGGATTGTGCTTGGTATTCTAACTGCCGATTGCGCGCCTGTGTTGTTTGCAGATAGCACCGCAGGAGTGATTGGCGCAGCACATGCGGGTTGGAAAGGTGCGCTATGTGGTGTGTGTGAAAATACTATTGCTGCGATGGAAGCACTAGGTGCCACGCGTGAAAATATACGGGCAGTAGTTGGGCCGTGTATTGGGCCAGAAAGTTATGAGGTGGGTGCAGAATTTGTGGCGCGTTTTAGGGATGTGGATGCGACCTATGAACGATTCTTTACGCAGAATCGTGAGGGACATGCACTGTTTGATTTGCCGAATTTTGTGCTGCATCGTTTGTCTGAAGCGGGTGTTCATAGCGCATGGTGCGGTGAAGATACGCTTGCGAATGCAGAAAAATTTTTCAGTTACCGCCGCAAAACCTTGGCAAGCGAGCCAGATTATGGCAGACAGATTTCAGCAATAATGCTGAAGTGATACCCGCACCCAAAAGAGAAAAAATATGGAACTGATACCGTTTGATGACCGCGATGGGTTTATTTGGATGAATGGCGCCATGCTGCCTTGGCGCGAGGCGAAAGTGCATGTGTTGACGCATGGCTTACATTATGGCTCAAGCGTGTTTGAGGGCGAGCGCATTTATGGCGGCAAAATCTACAAAGACCGCGAGCATACAGAACGTTTTCATCGCTCGGGCGAACTGCTGGGATTTACGATTCCGCACAGCGTGGAAACATTGATGGCAGCGAAGGCCGAGGTGATTAAGGCCAATAATATCATCGATGGCTATATGCGCCCCGTTGCGTTTCGTGGCTCGGAAATGATGGCGATTTCGGCGCAGCACACGAAAATCCATGTGGCGATTGCTGCTTGGAGCTGGCCGAGCATGTATAAAAAAGATGTGAAAGCACTCGGTGTGCGCTTGGCGCATGCGAAATACCGCAGGCCTTCGCCTGAAACCTCGCCTTGTGCGAGCAAGGCTGCGGGGCTGTATATGATTTGCACCGTGAGCAAACACGAAGCCGAAAAAGCGGGATTCGATGATGCGCTGATGCTCGATTACCGTGGCTATGTGGCCGAAGCGACGGGCGCGAATTTTTTCATGGTGGTGAATGGTGAACTCCACACCCCAACGCCCGATTGCTTTTTGAACGGCATAACGCGACTTACCGTGATTGACCTTGCACGTGCAGCGGGGATGAAAGTGGTGGAGCGCCATATTATGCCCGAAGAACTAACGCAGGCGAGCGAGGTGTTTTTGACAGGGACTGCCGCAGAAATTACCCCTGTGAGCGAAATCGCTGGCCATGTGTATGGTGTGGGTGAGGTGACGAAAAAACTAATGGCGATTTATGCGGCAGAGGTGCGAAAATAAGCACTAGCGGTTTAATACTGCGCGCACATAGCCCCAAGCTGAGACCCACGAAAACACCGCCGATATGGCGAGGATGATATGGCCGAGCATGAGCATATCGAGACGCTCTATGGCAAGGGCAAGCAGCACAGCGCATAGGCCAATCATCTGCAATGCGGCTTTGGCCTTACCTAGCTGCGACACCGGCATGGCGAGGGATTTTAGCCCAGCATATTCGCGCAGGCCCGAAACTAAGAGCTCGCGCAGAATGAGGATGATGGCGAGGCTTGCAGGAATATGGTGATCGTAGGTGAGCATGACGAGGACGGTGGCAACGAGCAGTTTATCGGCAATCTGATCAAGCATGGCGCCTAAATCCGATGTAGCGTTCCAGATGCGGGCGAGATACCCATCGACATAATCGGTAATGCTGGCAAAGGCGAACAGGCCAAATAGTATCCATGCCGCAGGGCCGATAGGATTTTCCCACAGCAGCACCATAAGCGGAATCACCGCAATGCGCAGCAAGGTGAGGAGCATAGGTAGTTGAGAACGTTTCATGCGAAATGAAATAGCAGGTTGTGCTTACTGATGAAAGAACGAAAAAATCTGTTCGGCCATTTTGGCGTTAATGCCTTCGACTTTTTGCAGTTCGGCTAAGGTTGCAGCTTCGACCCCCGCACGACTGCCGAAATAGTGCAGCAGGGCTTTTTTGCGGGTGGGGCCAATGCCTGCGATATCATCGAGCGCGGAAGTGGTAAGCGCTCGTGAGCGCTTATTGCGGTGGGTGCCAATGGCGAAACGGTGCGCTTCATCGCGCAGGCGCTCGAGGTAATGCAGCACGGGGCTGCCCACGGGAAGTTGGAAGGGCGATTTGCCTTCCATAAAAAACCATTCGCGCCCTGCGTTGCGTTGTGGCCCTTTGGCGATGGATACGGTGGGAATGGCAGATAGCCCATATTCGCCAAGCACTTCGCGCACCACATTCAGCTGCGTTTGACCGCCATCGACCAGCAACAATTCGGGCAGGTCGGTGGAATCATCGGATAATGATACGGAGCGAAAGCGCCTGCGCATCATTTCGCGCATCATGGAGATATCATCGCCTGCGATGGTGGCATCATCTTTACGACTAAACGTGCGGTAGGCGGTTTTTTTGAAACCATCGGGCGTGGCGACAATCATCGCACCAAGCTGGTGTGTGCCCGAGATATGCGAGTTATCGAACACTTCGATACGTTCCGGTGGGCGCGGCAGCCCAAACAGCGCTGCGATGGATTCGAGATGTTGGGTGACACTGGCGGATTCGAGTGCTGCGCGGGTGTGGGCGGCTTTTGCGCCTGCCAGTGCTTCTTGCATAAGCGTGAGCTTGTCGCCGCGCTGTGGTGTGCGCAGTTCGATTTTATACGGCACACGCATAGAAAGCGCTTCGATGAGCACGTCGAGATTAACAGGAATAACGCTGGTGAGAATTTCCCGAGGTGGCGTGCGCGAATGATAGAACTGGCCAAGGAATGCTTCCATCACGCTTGCATCATCTGCACCCTCATCGTGGGTGGGGTGAAAGGCTTGTGAGCCAAAATGCAAGCCCTGACGGAAGAAAAACACCACTACGCAGCTGCGCCCTTTATCGCGGTAAAGCGCCATCATATCGGCATCCGTGAGCCCTGCCGCGCGTAAGCCTTGTTCTTGCTGGATTTGGGTGAGGGCGCGAATACGGTCGCGTATTTCGGCGGCGCGTTCGAACTGCATGGCGTCGCTTGCGGTTTGCATTTGCACCTGCAACACATCTTGCACCGCGCGGCTTTTGCCCGAGAGAAAATCGCGCGCAAGACCAAGCTGTTGTGCGTAGTCTTCTTCGCTAATGAATTGCACACAGGGCGCGCTGCACCGTTTGATTTGATGCTGCAAACAGGGCCGCGTGCGGTGCTTGAAAATCGTATCGGCGCAGGGGCGCAACTGAAATACTTTTTGCAAGAGCGCCAGCGTGTGATTCAGCGCGCCGACCGAAGCGAAGGGGCCAAAATATTCGCCCTTTTCTTTGGTGGAACCACGATGTTTGAGAATGCGCGGATAGGCGTGATGGCTGAACATGAGATAGGGAAACGACTTGTCGTCTTTGAGCAAAATATTGTAGCGCGGCTTGTGCTGTTTGATGAGGTTGGCTTCGACCAGCAATGCTTCGGCTTCAGATTTAGTGACCGTCCATTCGACCCTCGCAACGAGCGACACCATGCGCATGATGCGGGTGGAAAGCGCGTTGATATTGGCATAGTTGCTGACACGGTTCTTAAGCTGCTTAGCTTTGCCAACATAGAGAATATCGCCCGCGGGATTGAGCATGCGGTACACACCCGGCGAAAGCGGAATAGATTTCAGCGCCTCGCGTATCGCATCGGCGCCGATGACAGATGTGGAGGGTGTGGTCATGGGGATGTTATAATGCCTATCACAGGATTGTCACCAAGGTGAATAGTATTACCATTCAGCCACATGGGTGCTTATCCACGGAACCTGTGGATAAGCCTTGGGGGAACTCAAGGGCGAATGGATGCAAGCTGGGCGCATTATGGATAGTTAATGGTTTGCACAAAAAAAGGGCAAACGGCAGAATCGCTTGAATTTGCGCAGAAAAATAGCAGCCCATTGCGTAAAGAAACCATTAAGCCCTGCGCTTGGCGCATAACACTTACGTGTATGCTATGCGCGGGGGCTGTGTGTAGATAATGTAACGGCAGAGCGCGCCGTGACAGTCACAAATCCAAGCAGTAAGCCCATGCTTATGACTCCGATAGGAAAGTAAAAATGCTCGGCAACCAAGCGGGTAAAAAATGGCATCAGCCACAGTGCAGCAAGCAGTGAAGGCAGGTGACGCATTGCGCCATGCATATGGGCATAGACACCAAGAAACGCGAGCGCAGGTGCGAGCAACATTAAATCGTAATCGAATGCATAAGGCGCACATAACATGGAAGCAAGAATGAGCGAGGAGGCTTTGAAGGCGTAATCTGCTTGCGAGCGCCACAGGCGAAACACCAGCACAGCACAGACAAGGCAGCTCACAGCATGCGCTGCGTAGGCAAGGGCAATCGGTGCATTCCATAAACGCGCCGCAGCAAACACGGTTTGCATTTTGTGCCAGCCCGTGGTGCCGCCTTCGATGACCACCTGCTGGGTGAACGCGCTGTAGTGGAAGAAGGCAATCCACGTGCCCTCGCCATAGCGCAGATAGCTTGCGAGCAGTAGGGCAATGACGGTGGCGCTTGCCGCAAAAAATGCACGCCATTGCGACGCGGCTATGAGTGCGAGGGGAATGAGCAAGCCGAATTGGGGTTTGTAGCAGAGCAGGGCGAGTGCAATGCCTGCAAGGATGGGGCGGGTGGGAAGCAGTGCCAGCCCCGCACCAAAAAACGCAGCGGTGAGAAACCCGTTATGCGCATGCATGAGATTGACCCACACAGCAGGAAATCCGATGACGGGTAGCAGCCACATAGCGCGCGGAATGCCCTGCAGAATGAGACGCATGGCAAGTAGATACAGCGCAAGGCCTACAAGCTGATAGACAGCAAGCGCCCATAGATACGGCAAGCGCGAAATTGGCTCGACGAGGAAGGTAAAAATCGGAGGGTAATGATAGCCCAGCGCAAAATCTTTGGCACCGAACAGGCGTTGCTGAAGCGCATTATGCGCAGCAAAATCATAGGCACTTTCGGGCCCATAGTCGCGTGTCATCACCCCTGCCGACCAGATACCTGCGAAATCGGTGCCGATAGGGCGGCCGCGATCATCGAGCAGTCCGTGCGAGGTGATAAAGAGATAGCTGAGCGTGATGCAGGTGAGCGCAATAAATAACAGGCTAAAAAACGCCGCGCGTTCGCGCGTGACATAGGCATCGAGCCCCGAAGCAGATGTGTGCTGCATGTTAATCAGGGGTGACGCCTGGGCGCATGACACCGCCGAGCTGCATGCCGCCTGAAAGATACATCACCTGCCCTGTTACGGAGGGGGCATTGAGTAGATATTCCATCGCTGCCACCACTTCTTCGGGCGCGGAAACACGCTTGAGGGGTGCAAGGCTTGCGAGCTTTTCAAACGTGCCGGGTGTATCCATCACCCCAGGGATAGTAGGCCCGAGCGCAATGGCGTTCACCCGCATGGTGGGTGCAAGCTGCACGGCTAAAAGCTCAGTGAGTGACACGAGCCCAAACTTGCTGAGCGAATAGGTAAGAAAATGTGGCGACATGCTCCAGCCATACACCCCATCTGATAGGTTGATGATGTTGGAGCCTGCGGGGGCTTGCGCAGCAAAGGCCTGAGATAGGGCAAGCGGCGCATAGAGATTCACCTGAGAATGGGCAAGGAACGATTCATAGCTTGCGGTGGCTAAGGTATCGCGCGCGAAATGCGAGGCATTGTTGATGAGCAGCGATAATGGCCCCATTTCATCGGCTGCGCGGGGAATTAGTGCTTCGGCCTGCGAAGGAATTTCGAGATGCGCAGCAATCGCAATCGCGCGCCGTCCGTGCGCCTCAATTTCGCCCACAAGCGCACGTGCGGCATCTTCGGATTTGTGGTAATGCACCACAATATCATAACCCCGCGCGGCAAGCGACAGCGCAATAGCACGGCCAACACGGCGCGCAGCACCAGTGATGAGGGCAACAGGAGAGGAGGACATAATTATTACTCAGCGCTTAAGGGGTTTAGAGCTCGAATATAGGAACATAAAAAATAAAACACAACATAAGAGGCTAGTTTCCTACCCCTATGGCTTCCACATGTGGGAATGGTGAATGAAGAGTAGACGTATTCATACAGTAAGCAAAATGACCTGTAACTTTTTTGCAGTGTACTCATAGCATAACAGCATAAAACTTTAGTAAAATCATAGGGGAGGATTGCCAAAAGATAAGCGCTGCGTAAGCATGAGAATGGAAGCGGAATGTTATTGTGTGTGTATCGAGTATATTTTTACAACAAGCACACAACAATCAAACGAGAGGATGTCCTTATGCGCCATTTAACCATATCTATTTCCGCGTATCTGCTTGCTATGGGTATGATAGTGATAGGATCGCTTGCCCAAGCGCAAACGAATAAGCAAAATCTGACCCGCCAACAGCAAGCTCAATTTGCCGAGCATACCTATAATAATTGTATAAGCGATTTTTTGCGTAGCCCTTACAAAGCGCGCATAAAAGAGTTTGGCGTACCGTACTGCACCTGCGGTGCCGATAAAATGACGGCAACAATTACCATGAAAGATATGAAGCGCATTCATGACAATAGAGGCACGTTACCTAACGATTTGCAAGCCCGCCTGAAAGGGTTTTACGCAACGTGCGAGCGCTCACTTAGCAGCGCCCCTTTACGCTGAAGGAGCGCAAAGCCTGTTTGACATGAGTGGGGTGAAGTGCTTTACAAGCGCTATGAAAATTCTCTCAGGCAATGCGAACATCCCCCTAGCGCGCGAAATGGCGAGTTATTTGAATGTGCCGATGACGGAAGCGGCCATAAAGCGCTTCTCGGATAAAGAAATTTTTGTCGAAGTGAAAGACAATGTGCGCGGCGAGGATGTGTTTTTGGTGCAGTCCACCTCGTATCCTGCGAACGATCACATCATGGAACTTCTTATAACACTTGATGCGCTTAAACGTGCGAGCGCACGGCGGGTGACGGCGGTAATTCCCTATTTTGGTTACGCGCGGCAGGATAGAAAACCCGGCCCCCGCACTCCGATTACGGCAAAATTGGTCGCTAACTTGATTACCACCGCAGGCGCGGATAGGGTGCTGACGGTGGATTTACACGCAGGCCAGATTCAGGGGTTCTTCGATATTCCTGTCGATCATCTTTATGGCCGCCCCGTGATTGTGAACGACATCAAGCAGCATTACGATGATGTGAAAAACGTTATGATTGTCTCGCCCGATGTGGGCGGCGTGGTGCGTGCCCGCAGCTTAGCGAGCAGACTGGATGCGGATTTGGCGATTGTTGATAAGCGCCGCGAACGCGCAGGCGTGTCGGAAGTGATGAACATCATCGGCGAAGTGGAAGGCCGCGATTGCATTTTATTCGATGATATCGTCGATACCGCAGGCACGCTCTGCAACGCTGCCGATGCATTGATGAATGCAGGCGCTAAATCGGTCGCCGCTTACGTGACCCACGGCGTGCTTTCGGGCCCTGCGGTGGAGCGTGTGGCGAAGTCGCGCCTTACCTCGCTGGTCGTCACCGATTCGATTCATCAGCCCGAAGCCGTGCAAAACACCAAAAACATCCGTATTTTATCGGTCGCCCCGCTCTTTGCCGAAGCCATCAAACGCATCGCTGAGGAAAGCTCGGTGAGTAGTTTGTTCGATTAGAACAATAGCTTAGGGTTTTCAGACCATTCTGGCCTCACTTGCCCTTGACTCCCCCCCTCAACCCTGCTAA
>JAIXZB010000057.1 GCA_027489915.1 Rickettsiales bacterium
GGTTGATGTTGCAGGGGATGATGGCACGCCCACGCGCCACTTCATCGCGCACGAATTCGGGGGTGATGAGGTTGGGCACCGATGCACCAAAACTTTCGCCGCCCTTCATGGGGCTCATAGCCGCAATGCGGCCCTCATTTTCGCGGATGGCGACATATTCCATCTCGGGCGTGATGATGCCGCGTTTGGCATACGCCATCTGGGTGACGTTCTGCCCTGCCTTGGCGCGCAGGGGCTTTTTCTCCACGTTTGGATACAGCATCACTTCGATTTTCTGGTATTCTTTGTAGCCGTTATCCTCAGGGCGCATGGGGCGGCCTTCGTAACGCTCTACATCTCCCCTCTCCTGTACCCATGCGGCGCGAAGTTTGGCGAGGCCTTTGGTAATATCAACCTTCGCAGATGCATCAGTGTAGATACCTGAAGTATCATACACGGTGAGCGTGTCTTCGCCCGATGTTGCGGCAAGTTCGATTTTGCGCATGGCTACTTTGATGCCGCCCATACGTTCTGAGCCCTCTACATACGCTTTCTTTGAGCCGGGGAGCGCGCCTGTGGTGACACCAAAAGGCTGCGAAGGATCGCTTGGCGCAGGGTTTTTGAGGACTTCTTTTTTGGTGGTGCTGGTGGCTGGTGGGGTCATGTGAATCCTCGTTTGTGTTAGTGGATTGCGCTGGCTGTCGCACAATGCCATGATGCATACATGACACGAGATAGCACCCAAGCCCGCTTGCCGCAAATAAAACCCGCAAGATTGCGCACAGTTCATGATGCGCTGCAGCGCTGGTACGCGACGCATGGGCGACGTGATTTACCATGGCGCACCACAGATGATGCGTATGCGATTTGGGTGAGCGAAGTGATGTTGCAGCAAACGCAGGTAAAAACGGTGCGCGAGCGTTATTATGGGCAGTTCTTGGCGCAATTTCCAACGATTGAAGCACTCGCCAACGCCCCGCGTGATGTGCTGATGAAGGCCTGGGAAGGGCTTGGATATTATAACCGTGCGGCAAATTTGCAGAAAGCAGCACAGGTATTGTCGCGCAATAACTCATCCTTACCTGATACATTTGACGCATTACTCGCCCTGCCCGGTATTGGGAAAAATACCGCACATGCTATTTTGGCGTTTGCCTACCGCAAGCCTGTAGCCGTGATGGAGGCAAATGTGAAGCGGGTGGTATCGCGACTGTTTGCCCTCTCCTCGCCAAGTGATTCAACGCTGTGGGAGCTGGCTTCGGCATTAGTCGACTCGCGTAATCCGTTCGATTATAATCAGGCGATGATGGATATTGGGGCAACGGTGTGCACGAAACGTTCGCCTCTGTGTGATAGCTGTCCTTTTAGTTCTGTATGTATGGGCAAGGCAACGCCTGAATTATTCCCCGCTGCTAAGGCTGCAAAAGTTACCCCCGTGCGCAAACGGATAATTGTTGCTTGGCGCGATGCGACGGGGAATTATCACGTTACACAAAGGCAAAGCCGCTTTTTACATGGGCTTTACGGGTTTGATGAATATGAAATGATGTATAAAATGATGCCTGATTTAGAAAGCGTATTGCTTGGCGACATATCCCAAACCTACAGCCATTTCAGACTGGAAGCGCAGGTGTATTGCAGCCCGACCACTACGCGTTTTAACGTGGGTGAATTTCTCTCGCTTGCCGGGATTGCCAATCTGCCACTTTCACGTGCAGATGCAAAGGTGCTGCGTTTGCTGAAAGATTATGATGCGCGTTTAGCTAAGGCAGCGCGCAAAAAGAAATAGCCTGTAATGCCAGAGAGAATGGAACCCACCATTACCCCTACACGCATTTCTAGCTGCAAATGCGGCTCTTCGAAGGCGAGCATTCCAATGAATAGCGACATGGTGAAGCCAATACCTGCAACGATGCACACGCCGTAAAGCTGCAACCACGTTGCACCTTGCGGAAGTTTTGCAAGCCCGAGTTTTATGAGTAGTGCCGTTGCAGTGAATACACCGATTTGCTTACCCACGAACAGGCCAATAATAATGCCAAGCGGCACGGGGTCGGTGATAATGGAGAGCGACATGCCATCAAGCGAGATACCCGCATTGGCGAAGGCGAATAAGGGTAGAATGATGTAAATCACGAGTGGATGTAAATCATGCTCGAATTGCTTGAGCATGGGTTTGCCACGCTTGCCATCAACATGCAGGGGGATGGTTAGGCCAAGCAACACGCCCGCAATAGTGGCGTGAATGCCTGATTGTAGTACGGCAAGCCACATAAAGAATCCAACAAACAAATAGAAAGATAAGTGTCGAACGCGCAGCAGGTTCATGGCAATCAGCACCGCAAGCGTAAGCGCTGCAAGTAGCAGATTTTGAGTAGCGAGCGCACCGCTGTAGAAGAATGCGATAATGAGAATTGCGATTAAATCATCGATCACTGCAACGGCGGTGATAAATACTTTGAGCGACAAGGGAAGTTTTTTGCCAAAAAGTGCGAGCAGCCCAACTGCGAAAGCTATATCGGTCGCAGAGGCTATCGCCCAACCATGCTCGGTTGCTTTGTTACCATCGTTGATAATTAGGTAAAGCATTGCTGGCATGATGACACCACCAAGGGCAGCGACAAGCGGAAGCGTTGCCTGGGCTCGTGAGGCCAGATGCCCCTCGATTAATTCGCGTTTGATTTCCATGCCAATGAGCACGAAAAAAATTACCATCAGCCCGTCATTTATCCAGTGATGAAGGGATTTACTTAATGAAGCTTCACCTAGCGTGACACCTAGCTTGCTATGAAGGAATCCCTCATAGTATCCGCTTATGCTGGTGTTGGCGGCTATCATGGCGAGTATGGCAGCAAGCAGTAACAAAACTCCACCTGCAGCATCTCCTTTTAGCCACTCTAAGAAACCACCCACTGCATCTCCTGATTGTTGCTACATTCACACGGTTTGTAGATAGAGGCATCGCGAAGCCATTGCAAGCGCCCGTAATCTTGACGACACCGCAGGTCGTGATAGCGTGACTGCTGAACTTATTGGGAGTATTACCTATGGCTAAACCTGCTGTTAAAGCGAAAGCAACCAAAGCAAAAAAAGTGGCGCCTAAGAAGGCGAAAAAAGCTCCTGCAAAGCCACAGCGCCCTGCATTGTTGCAATCGGTGCGCAAAGACCCATCGCAGCGTTTCAAAACAGTTGGGGCAGCGCAGCTTAGCATTAACGGCAAGCCTGCGGCCGAATTCCCGATTTACAAAGGCGTTGAGGGTGCCAATGTTATCGATATCCAGAAGCTATACGGGCAGACGGGACACTTTACTTTCGACCCTGGATTCTTATCGACCGCATCGTGCGATTCGGAAATTACGTATATTGATGGCGATAAAGGCATACTGCGCTATCGCGGCTATGACATTGACGAGCTTGCGAATAAGAGTGACTTTTTAGAAACCTCCTATCTGCTGCTGTATGGCAATTTACCTAACGCCAAGCAAAAAGAATGGTTTGATTACCGCATCAAGAACCACACCATGGTGCATGAGCAACTGCAATTCCTCTATCGTGGATTCCCACGCCGTGCGCACCCTATGGCGATTATGGTGGGCGCTGTGGCTTCGCTTTCTGCGTTTTATCATGACTCACTCGATATCCATAACCCCGAAGAGCGCGAGCTCGCTGCCCTTCGCTTGATTGCGAAAATGCCAACGCTCGCTGCGATGTGCTATAAGTATTCGGTGGGTCAGCCGTTCATGTATCCGCAGAATGATTTGGGTTTCTGTGAGAATTTTTTATACATGATGTTCGCAACCCCTTGTGAAGAATACAAAGTCAACCCAGTGATTGCGCGGGCAATGGAGAAAATTTTCATTCTTCATGCAGACCATGAACAGAATGCATCCACCTCAACCGTGCGCCTTGCTGGCTCATCGGGGGCTAATCCATTCGCATGTATTGGTGCAGGCATCGCTTCGCTTTGGGGCCCTGCACATGGCGGTGCGAATGAGGCGGTTATCAACATGCTCACTGAAATCGGTGATGTAAAAAACATCCCTCATTTCATTAAACGTGCGAAGGATAAGAACGATCCTTTCCGTTTGATGGGCTTTGGGCATCGTATTTACAAGAACTACGATCCTCGTGCATCGGTGCTGCGCAAATCATGCCATGAAGTGCTTAGTGAACTTGGCCAACAAGATGAGCCTCTGCTCAAAATCGCGATGGAGCTTGAGCGTATTGCACTGAGTGATGAATATTTCATCGAGCGCAAACTGTACCCGAACGTGGATTTCTATTCGGGTATTATTTACCGTGCGCTTGGCATTCCGACCGCGCTGTTTACTGTGTTGTTCGCAGTTGCGCGGACAGCTGGCTGGATTGCGCAATGGAAAGAGATGATTGAAGATCCTTCGATGAAGATTGGTCGTCCTCGTCAGCTTTTCATTGGCTCTGCACCGCGTAAATTTGCGCCAATTGCCAAGCGTAAGTAGGCGAGCCTTACTCGTGGAATTCTGCCGCATCGGGAATGCGGGTAAAGGCAACTTTGGTGCCAGTGAAACTGCGCCCCTGCGATGGCAGCATACCAAGTGACACTGTATCGCGGCCAAAGCGGTGATTAAGCGCATCCATGGCACGGGAAAGTTTTTCGCTTTTAATGCGGCCTGCACCTTGTGCTGATTTTGTGGCGAATAAATCTTCCTGCAAATAGGTTTCAGATTCGAGGCCATGCAGGGTGACGGATACTTTTCTCAGGCGCATGTGGGGGGAGGCATGGATTACCGCTTCCCAGCCTTCTTTGAGCATGGATAGAAACGTATGATTATCGTATGCACGCGCGCAATGCATATCGATAGCGTAGCGGATGCCTGCTTCGCTGCGCACTGAAAGTGTCATAGCGGTTGCGTAATACCCCATACGGCGCAAGCGGCTGACGGCTTTTACAGTAAGTCTGCGCGCAACATAACGCGCCTGCTCGGGCGGACGCAGTGCTGGTGCAAGCACATGGCTATGGCCCACGGTTGAACGTTTGGATGGTTCTTCTTCGGGCATATCAAGGCCACGCAGTACATACCACATACGCTCGCCCCATACATTGCTCCACAAGCTGCGCATCTGGCGCGCAGATAGCGCAAGAAGCTGCGGCGTTGTGTAAATACCGCGTATGTTTAAACGCTTTTCCATATTGCGGCCAATGCCTGGCAAGTCGGAGAGTTTTAAGCGCGTAACAAGCGTTAAAATATCTTCGGACTGCATGATGGTGAGCCCATCGGGCTTTTGAATATCAGTTGCGACTTTGGCGAGGTATTTATTAGGCGCAACGCCAATCGAGCAGGTTACGCATTCACCAATTGTATTTTTTAAGCCCTGCTTAATGCGCGCGGAAAGCTGCATTACTTGTTCCACGCTATTCTCGTTGGATTTAAGTGCGCAAGCTATCTCATCGATGGAGCATACAGAATGTATTGGTATGTGCTTTTCAATTTCTGCACATATGCGCGCATGAAAGCTTACATAATGTTCGTGATTGGCAACCACGCACACCACCTCGGGGCAAAGTTTTTTGGCTTCATATACAGGAGTGTTGGTGCGAATGCCGAGCGCTTTGGCTTCGTAGCTGGCGGCGATGGCGCATGTGCTTTCGGTATCCACAGGCACCACCATCACTGGTTTTCCGCGCAACGCTGGGTTCAGCTGTTGCTCGACACTGGCAAAGTAACTGTTGAAATCCACGTAAAGCCAGCGAAGCGGGCCAGCATGCACACGCGCATCATCGAATGATATTTTGGTCATGATGTACTCTAGCGCACTACGCACTTAAATGCAAAATAGAGCCGTCTGAAAATAGCTACTCAGAGAGAAGCTGAAGGATGTTGTTTGGCAGACGATTGGTTTGCGCCAGCAGCGAAAGTGAAGGCTGGTATTTCACCTGATCTTCGGGGTTATCGGGAAGAATGGTGGAAATATCGGCTGCATTGAGGGTGCTGCGTGCGGCATCCTGATTTTGCAGGGCAGATTCTACAGTGCTTGCTGCAATATCCAACGCTTCTGCGATGTTATTGATGGTTGCCGCACCCTGCTCAAATGTTTCAAGCGCCGCGGTTAATGTTTCGAGCGCGCGCTGGGCAGATTCGCTCGTGCCAACAGAGATTTCGCCGCTTCCAAGTAACGATTTACTACTGAAGCTCGGAATAGTTCCGCCATTCTCAACACCCAATGCATCGGCAGATAAACTGCCATCTAGCACATATTTTCCAGCAAATTTTGCATTTTCCACTGCGGCGTCAATGGCGCTAACGAGCGCCTTGAACTCAGCGCTTAATTCTTTGCGTGTTGCATCAGTTGTTTCAGCATTTGCGGATTGATTGGCAATCTCTTGCAGACGCCCAAGAATTTTTCCTACCTCGCCGCCTGCTTTTGCTGCCACTTCAACTTGGCTTGCGCTCTGTGCAATATTCACAGAAGCAGAGCGAAGCCCCGTTACCTGCGTTTGCAGCGAGATGGCTTTTGATAAGCCGGATTCCGCATTATTCGCCCCTGTAA
>JAIXZB010000048.1 GCA_027489915.1 Rickettsiales bacterium
CATGGAGGCATGTGAAAGCGATATGAATGCGAACGTCAAAAAAACAACCATTCAGTGGATGAAAGAGCAGAACTTTCCTAGCTTTGAGCAGCGATTAAGCATGATGCGCACTGGTAGAGTGCCGCCTGAGGGCTCTGTGGTGGTCATCGAAAATCCTGCCCTACCTACTATCGAAGCAAAATATCCTTGGTTTGATATTACTAAAGTGGATGATTGGATTAATTTCTGCAGCAGAGTGGATGGAAAGGAATTCAAAGCCATTTCGGCGGATGTTGCAAAGCTCAAAGCGTATTTTGAAGAAATTGGCTTAGTGAAGCATGATGGTGAATCGGCGCTAAAGATGGACACTAAAGATACGCCACTGAATTTTTATCAGGAGGGAGCAGAAATTATACCGCTGGATGTAATGCTGGCGCGCTCTGCCGATGCGGCAAGTAAGAACGAACAATATGCTAAAGCGATGTGGGGGCAATACACGGGTAAAAGACGTGAGTCTGCCGATGATAATGAGAAAATACGCTCGGCACAAATTGCACCAATTATGGATTTCTTCAGTACAATATCTCCCATGTCTATCGCCGCTTCAGGGGTAACAAAGCTCGGCAAAAAAAAGGAAAAAGAACACCCCCTGACACTTGCCGCAACCGATGCTTTCGTGCAGCCTGTTGTGGAATCAGAGTTGTGGCGCGATAGAATTATGCGTTCTGTGGGCGCAAATCAAACTGCTCGATAAGCACTTCGGCGATTTGCACCGCGTTGAGTGCAGCACCTTTGCGCAGGTTATCGGATACAATCCACATATTGATACCGTTTGCAATCGAGGCATCTTCTCGAATACGCGATACATAAACAGGATCGTCCCCTGCAATCTCGGCAGGGGTGGCGTACCCACCATCTTCGCGTCTATCCATTACTACAATGCCAGGCGCATCTTCATAAATATCGTAGATTTCTTCTGCCGTGATGGGATTAGTGAATTCAATATTCACCGATTCTGAATGCCCGACAAATACAGGAACGCGCACACAGGTTGCCGAGACCTCGATGCTTTGATCGAGGATTTTTTTGGTCTCATAAATCATTTTCCATTCTTCTTTGGAAACCCCATCATCCATAATCGTGTCGATATGCGGAATGACATTGAATGCAATGCGCTTGGTGAATTTCTGTGGCTCTAAATGATCGTTGAAGAAAAGCTGTTTGGTTTGATTATACAGCTCATCCATTCCTTCTTTCCCAGCGCCTGAAACGGATTGATAAGTAGATACTACCACGCGTTTGATGGGGTTCACATCATGCAAGGGCTTAAGCGCCACTACCATTTGAATGGTCGAGCAATTGGGATTGGCAATGATGTTGCGGTGGCGGAAATTCTCCAGTGCATAGGCGTTCACCTCGGGCACAACCAGCGGAATATCCTGTTCCATGCGGAAATACGAGGTATTATCGATCACGACACAACCTGCCTCAGCAGCGCGTGGTGCGTGGATTTTTGATACTGCGGAACCAGGGGAAAAGAGTGCAATATCGGTTCCTGCGAAATCATAATCGTCCAGTGCCTGCACTTTAAGAGTCTCGGTTTCACCGTAACTCACCTCGCGCCCTTGGGAGTTCTGTGAGGCAAGAGCCACTACTTCGCTGGCAGGAAAATTGCGCTCTGCCAGAATTTGAAGAATCTCGCGCCCAACATTTCCGGTAGCGCCTACAACTGCAATCTTGAATCCCATAATCTCTCTTCTTGTTACGTTTATTTACAAATATCGGTTGGCCTAGCTTCGCGCGCTGCGACCGATGGATCTTCTGCCCAGCGCTCGTAATTCGCAGTATCTGATGCAATAGCAGCGGGCAACAACGGCTCTAGTTCTGACTTGTGTTCGTAGTAGCAATTACGCCCTGCAATGGCGACAGGGTCATTGTATTTAGCCTTCAAAGTGCCAAGCGCAAGTCCTAGTGCCTGATCCGACATTTTATTTTTGCAGTAATTCTCAATCGTTTTACCCACCACATTCATATCATCCATGAATGTATCGAGACGGGTTTTGCCAACGCTATCTTCGGTGCATTGGTGAATTTTGAGTGCCACTACACCCATCTGAATCTGGCGCCTTTGCTGTTCGATTTTCTCAGGACTCATCGCTCCTTGCTTATTCAGCATACGCTGCAGGTTCTGAAGCATAGGCCCCATATCATTTGAAGACGCAGCGATTGCCTGTGTGCCAATGAGCATCACCGCAAGTGTAATAAAAAAACGCATTATGCTACCTGCGCATTGGTGTTCGCAGAGAGTGCCTTGATAATCGCATCGCCCATTTGCACTGTGCCTACTCTGGTTGCGCCTTCTTGCATGATATCGCCTGTGCGAAGTCCTGCTGCTAATACCGAAGCAACGGCTGCTTCCACAGCATCTGCCTGCGCTGCCATATCAAAGGAATAGCGCAGCATCATTGCAACCGATAAAATCGTGGCAATGGGGTTGGCGATTCCTTTGCCTGCAATATCAGGTGCAGAGCCATGTACAGGTTCATATAACGCTGCGCGTTTGCCATTCTGCTCAGACCCAAGCGAGGCGGATGGAAGCATGCCGAGTGAGCCTGTAAGCATCGCTGCGCAATCGGATAAAATATCGCCGAAGATATTACCCGTAACCATCACATCGAACTGCTTGGGGTTGCGCACAAGCTGCATGGCTGCGTTATCGACATACATATGTGAAAGTGTAATGTCGGTATATTCAGAATCACGCAGTTTTTGAATTTCTTCACGCCACATCTCGGTGCATTCAAGCACATTCGCTTTATCGACCGAGCAGAGCTTGCCACCACGCTTGCGCGCAAGTTCAAGTGCTACGCGGCCAATGCGCTCCACTTCCCAATCGGCATAAATCATGGTGTTACGCCCAACGCGGTGGCCATTCTCCACACTCACGCCGCGCGGTTGGCCAAAATAAATATCGCCCGTAAGCTCGCGCACAATCAAAATGTCGAGCCCTGAAATCACATCGTGTTTCAGTGTAGATGCATCGGCAAGTGCTTCAAAACATATGGTGGGGCGCAGGTTGGCAAATAAATCGAGGTCTTTACGAATGCCAAGCAGGCCGCGTTCGGGGCGGGCAGCGTAATCAAGCGATTCCCATTTTGGGCCACCTACGGCACCAAGCAAAATAGCATCGGCTTTTTTTGCAGCTTCTAACGTTTCAGCAGGGTAGGGCGTGCCCACCGCATCATAGGCAGCGCCGCCAATGAGTGCCTCTGAATAGGTAAAGCTGCCTACAGCATCAAGCACGCGACGTGCTTGTGCAACAACCTCGGGCCCAATGCCATCGCCAGCGAGA
>JAIXZB010000142.1 GCA_027489915.1 Rickettsiales bacterium
CGTGATGTTTGTGGCCACCGCAAACTCCATGAACATGCCGCGCCCACTGCTCGACCGTTTGGAAGTCATCCGCATTCCGGGTTACACGGAAGATGAAAAAGTGCATATTGCGCAGGGGCATTTGATTCCCAAGCAGCTTAAAGACCATGCGATGAAGAAAACCGAATGGACAATTTCGGAAGATGCGTTGCGTGATACGATTCGCTACTTCACTCGCGAGGCTGGTGTGCGTAATCTAGAGCGCGAAATTGCTAAAATGATTCGTAAGTCGGTCAAAGATATTATGATGAAGGGTAAGGAGAAGGTCTCTGTAACCCGCAAGAGCTTGGACCGGTTTTTGGGTGTGAAGAAATTCTCGTATGGTGAGGCGGAGAAGAATGACCAAATTGGCGTGACGACTGGCCTTGCATGGACGGAAACGGGTGGAGATTTGCTGCTGATTGAATCGGTTGCTATGCCTGGGCGTGGCAAACATTCGGTGACGGGTAAGCTTGGCGATGTGATGAAAGAATCGGTGGAGGCAGCGACGAGCTATGTGCGTTCGCGGGCGCTGGATTTTGGTATTAAGCCAACGCTTTTCAAAACCAAGGATGTGCATATTCACGTGCCGGAAGGGGCAACACCGAAAGATGGCCCATCGGCTGGTATTGCGATGTGCACGACGATTGTTTCGGTGCTGACGGGCATTCCGGTGAAGCGCAATGTGGCGATGACGGGTGAAGTGACACTGCGTGGCCGTGTGCTTGCTATTGGTGGTTTGAAAGAGAAGCTGCTGGCGGCACTGCGCGGTGGCATTACCACTGTACTTATTCCGCAGGAGAACGAAAAAGACCTCGAAGAAATCCCAGACAATGTTAAGAAGGCGCTCACTATTATTCCAGTGAGCCATGTGGATGAAGTGCTGAAATATGCACTTTCGCATGCGCCTGAACCTATCAAGGATTGGGTTGAGGTTGAGGAAGCGTCTATTACTGCAAAATCGGGCGATGAGGATGCAGATGAAGTGCGCAAACATTAGAAACCTTGCATTGCTTTTGGGGCTTATGTCTCTTTCTGCCTGCTTTAATGAGGCGGATGTAGATGTGGCGGATACGAAATGGCGTGTAGAATCGCTCGGTGAGAGCACGCACCCATTTGCCGATGGGGTTGCTACCGTTGCGTTTGATGATGAGCGTCGCATTATGGCGTATTCTGGCTGCAACCGCATGGCAGGTGAATATGCCATTAAGGGCGGTGTTATTACGATTAGTCAGCTTATGTCGACCAAGATGGCATGTATGCCTGCGCAGAAAATGTACGATGAGGCAGCGCTTGCTGGCGCATTAGCTAAAGTGACAGTGGCTCAGCGTGTGGGTGACAAGCTTACATTGAGTGGTGCGGGTGGCGTGGTGATAATGCTCTGGAAGCTTTAATCAGCGCCCACGGCCCTTGTCTTTGCCGCCATCGATAGTGAGGCCGCTGGTTTGCGAGAGATACTGATTTTTTTCGCGGCTCATGACCATTTGTGCGAGCATGCGCAGAATGGCGGCGAGCTTTTTGCGCCCTTCGGCGGTGGTTAAATCAATGCCGTCTAGCATTGCGGCATCGAGCGATGTAAGGCCGAAGCCCAGTTTATACTCCAAAGGTTCGGAGATGACTTTCTCGGCGAGTTTGTTGAGTATATCGGCGAGTTGATCGGGTGGTAAGTTGTCGAGTGATTCAACGTTTGCAAATACATCTTCAATGGATGGGGGTGTCGTTGCGGCTGGTTTCTCCATCCGGCATCTCCTCTTCCATGTGCTGTGCAGCAAGACGTGCGGCCATTAGTTCTTCGAATTTGGCAAAGCCTAAGAATGCCACACCTGCTTGCATGTTATCCATGGTGTCCTTGCCAAGATTTTCGTTTACCCATTTGACGCGGTTGCTTGGGCGGTCGCTTGCCATGTAGGCGAAATAATTGAAGAACTTGTGTCCAGGGAAATTGAATTTGAGGGTATTGGCTTCGACATCAATGGTGAATGAGCCAATCAGCGTGCCATTTTTGAACACATGGGTGCTGTTATCGCGCTCTTCGATATTGATGCCGAACTGTTCGTATTTAGGACTCTCACTCATGATGCGTTACTACCACAGGGCTTGATACGATGCATCTGAATTTGTAGAGAGAGATTAGCCTGCATGCTGGTTTCCGCTACGTGTTGCGGTGAGGATAACTTCGCCAAATTTGGGTGAGAACATTTTAGCAAGCACCATGCGCTTGATACTGGATTCAAAGTTTTTAAGTGCTTCACCCGATAGGCGCGTATTGACGGTGATGGCGGATAACCCACCATCGGCCATAGGGTTGGAGCAGAGGGCAAAGCCTTCTGGTTCGATCTTGATGAAGTCATGCGGATTAAAGGCGAGTGAAGCGCCAGAGTCATGTGCGTGGGGGTTATAGTAGGAGTCGTTGGCCATTGTGTGAGATTAGCAAATTGCTTGCTCTATGGGTATGACATTTGAATGAAATGTAGCATTGGGTGTAACGATTTTTGGGGAGTTATGGCTTTACAGATTGCGGCTACTACTTGTCATGTTGCTAATGCTTACTTCTCTTTGGCTTCTGCTTTCGCGGTAAAATTGGTTTTCTTCGCTGGAGCGGGTTGTTTCGGTTGCAGGGGCTTGGCTGGTACGAGTGCGTTCGCGGGATTTGAATAGGCGAAGGAGGCTGCCACTTATGAGTGTGCCAAAATTGAGTGGGCTTGTATCATTAGCACTGTTGGAGCCGCCGGTACTTGTTTGATTGCGGAAAATGAGTCGACCTGATTGCTGTTCAATGCTGCGTACGGAGCGCTCTAGTTCTTTTTCTGCATCACGCAAGGCGGTTTGAAGGGCGTTTTTTACTTCACGAAGAGCGAGTTCGCGCATTTCTGCGCGTAGACGCTCGTTTTGCTCACGCTCGCGGCGGGCGATTTTTTCTTCTTTGCTCACTTTGCGGTAACGTCTCATGGCGCCTCTCTTTTTATGGAGTATGCGGTGATATGTAGCTACCGGGAAGGGGGAGGGAGTTTTCGAGGAGGGAAGAACTCATTTCGCACTAAAGCGCTTACGGCGCGTTGCTATCGCACCGCTTGCAATCGCTAAGTGCTCTAAGATTCCAATAGAAAATCGATATTCAATCGATTTTCTATTGGAATGGTGGCCAGGGAGGGAATCGAACCCCCGACACGGGGATTTTCAATCCCCTGCTCTACCGACTGAGCTACCTGGCCATGCTTTGAAGTGGGTGCTGTATAAACGAAGCTTTTTGTGGTTGCAAGTACGAAGCGCGCTAGTGTTTGTAATCACTTGGCATATCGCTGTCTTCTTCACTTATGTCATCAAGCTCTACCGCAGGGATGGCGTAGGATTCTTGCAGCCAGCGGTGTAAATCAACATCGGCGCAGCGTTTGCAACAGAATGGTGCGTGAGTTGTTTGCGCCAGCTTACCGCAGGTGGGGCAGTTAGGCATCGGCGCAATATGCGCATTGCGCACCCTCTTTATAGTATGCATGCGCTCTATCGGCGCTGTATAGAGGCCTTCCGCAGCCAAGGCACATGGTAGCGTCCGATGATGGGGTGAGTGCGTGACCGACAGCCACACGTTCATCGAATACGAAACATTCGCCTTGCCACAAGCTTTGTTCGGCCGGAATGGATTCAAGATAGGCGAGTATGCCGCCTTTGAGGTGGTATACCTCGCGGAAGCCTTGGGTTAGCAAATAGGCAGAGTATTTTTCGCAACGAATGCCGCCGGTGCAATACATGGCCACGCGAGGATGTTTTTCGGGATTGAGATGTGTGGCGGTGAATGTGACCATCTCTTTGAAATTGCGTGTGGCGGGGTTGAGTGCGCCTTTGAAATGGCCGATGCGGTATTCATAATCATTGCGGGTGTCGATGGTGATGACATCGGGCGCGGTGATGAGCGCGTTCCACTGCTCTGGCGCAACATAGGTGCCTACGCACAGCGCTGGATTGGCTTCGGCTCCGAGTGAAATGAGCTCGCGTTTTACTTTTACTTTGCCGCGTCCGAAGGGAAGGGTGGTGTTAGGGCTGATACGATGTTCGAGATGTTCGAATCCGTGAATGGTGCGGATTTCGTTTATCATACTGCTTACGGCCTGTTGCGAACCTGCGATGGTGGCGTTGATGCCTTCACGTGCGAGCGTTATGGTGCCGCGCAGCTCTAGTGCATGCATACGTGCCAAGAGAGAGGGTTTGAGTGCTGGCGCATCCTCAAGCGTGTTAAAATGGTAAAATGTGCTTACCACTACAGGGTGTGAGGCCGTATGCATGTAGTATCCAAGACGCAAGTGATTTCCTACAGCCTATAAGGCTTTGCAGCGATTTTTCAAGCAAAATGGCTTATGCGCTTATGGCTTTTGTGGGTTCAGCTAAACGCTCGGCTGAAGCAACGGGAGCATTAACCACGGCAGCAGGAACATCATTTTCATTAGCAGCCTTGGGTGGAGTATGAACTGGCTTAGCGGTTTCAATAACTGGCTGTGTAGTGGCTGTTGATGGCTGAATGGGCAGTGTTTTCTCTTCCCCTTGGGATTTTTCAATTTTGGTTGGTTCATCTTTGGAGTGATCATGGGTGCATTTGCCGTTAGCGCATGCGTTTACATTATGTGCTGCTTCGGCAGTTTTGATACCATGTAATTCCTGAGCAATGGTAATGAGTTGTGGGTGGTCTAGCTTAAGCGCGATGCGCAATGCGTTAGGATTATCTTTGGGAGTTTCGCATTGGGTGAGTGTTGCGATTGGCTTTTCATCGCTTTCAGACTTCAGGCGCGATGCAAACGCTGGAATTTCGCTGATGATTTTTTTGACCTGCTCGCTGAAAGCGGTGGCATTTAATCCAAAGCCGTTATGAGTTGTGAAGGTGAAATTCAGATTTTCTTTTCCATCATGCAAGTGAACGGAGAGGTTCAGATGCAAATCTTGAGGATGCAGTTCTTTGGGTAAGAGCTTTCCGATATGATCGGCGAGTAGCTTTTCTGTGGTAGCAAGTGTGGGCACATCCGCTAAGGCGAGGATTGGTTTTTTAGTATTTTCATTGCTGGCTTCAGGTGTAGTCACTTTTGCAGCCTCTTCATTTTGCATGGGTAGTGTTTCAGCTTGGCTCATGGTATTCCTCGCAATGTATTTACCTGTCATACTGCCAAATTTACTGTGAGATGTGTGTTACAGTTTTGTGAAAAACTTACCTATTATTCATAAGAATTGTGGTGCCAAGAGAGGGGCTTGGGTTTAGGTTTGGGGTTTATGAAGGAGAGTATATGGCGAATTTTCTGGTGATTGCGGCATCGAGCGGGATTGGGCAGGTAGTGGTGGCACAGCTTCGGGCACAAGGACACACGGTGTTCACTACGGCACGTGATAGCGGCAAGATTACGCCCGATGCAGTGCTCGATGCCACGGATTTTGATGCGGTGGATGCAGTGTTTGCAGGAGCCCAAGAGGCGATGGGCGGCATTGATGGGGTGGTAAATTGTTCGGGGTCGTTGTTATTGAAATCGGCGCATTTGACGACACAAAGTCAATATCAGGCAGTTATAGATGCGTCGCTCGCCACCGCGTTTGCAACGGTGCGGGGTGCTGGCAAGCACATGGCAAACGGTGGTTCGGTGGTATTGATATCTTCCGCAGCGGCGATGGAAGGGCTTGCCAACCATGAAGCTATAGCAGCGGCGAAAGCGGGGATTATTGGGCTTACATTATCTGCAGCGGCAACCTATGCTAGCAGTAATTTGCGATTTAATGCGGTGGCGCCTGGGCTTACGCAAACACCTATGACGGCGGCGCTTACAGGCAACGAAAGTTCGCGCAAGTTTTCGGAAGCCATGCATGCGCTGGGGCGGCTTGGCACGGCTGATGATGTAGCGCGGGCGATTGTGTTTTTGCTTTTGCCTGAGAATAACTGGATTACAGGGCAGGTATTGGCCGTGGATGGCGGGTTATCTCGGGTGCGACCCAAGATGAAGGCCTAGCGTATGCGGCGCTTTGTAGCGATAGCTGGTGTGGCGTTATTGATTGCTGCGTGCAATCGTATTGATGTGGCAGCGATGTTTGATGCGTATGTATGGGAAAAGCGTGTGTTGGTGGTGTTGGCACCTGCGCGCGATGATGCACAGTTAAAAGCCCAGTACGCTGCTGTTACGAAAGAATATGCGGCGCTGCGCGAGCGTGATTTTGTGGTGTGGTGGTTGGTTTCCAACCAATCGGTAATAGTGGATGCAGATGCAAAGCCGCATTTATTTACGCGCCCATTTTATGAGTATTTCAAGGCGGATGAGGATGCGTTTACTGTGTTGGTGCTGGGGCTTGATGGAGAAGAGAAGTTGCGCACTGATAAGGTTTTAGATGTTGATGCGATTGTGAAGCTTGTTGATGCTATGCCGATGCGGAAGAAAGAGGCTATGGGGCGCTGAAACCAGCGATGTGCTCGGCTTCGCCTGTACTGTTCTTGCTAAGCGCTGAAGCGCTTAGCGTCGAGTCGAACGCGGGGGCGTTTTTTCGTCTGGGTACAGCCATCTACCAAAATAGCCCACTTGGGGCTATTTTGGTAGATGGCGGACCCAGAGCGATTCGAACGCCCGACC
>JAIXZB010000157.1 GCA_027489915.1 Rickettsiales bacterium
AACACCACCAAAGCTGTGACCAAAGGCTACGCCATTGGTTCGGCAGCGCTTGCTGCACTCGTTCTTTTCACAGCGTATGTGGAAGACATCAAGCATTACTTCCCCGATTTGAACGTCACTTTCAGCCTTGCTGATCCTTACGTGCTTATTGGCCTGTTTATCGGCGGATTGTTGCCCTACTTCTTCGGTGGTATGGCGATGATGGCCGTGGGTCGCGCTGCAGGTGCAGTGGTGAATGAAGTGCGTCGTCAGTTCAAGGAAATCCCTGGTATCATGGAAGGCACTGCCAAGCCCGATTATTCGCGCGCGGTGGATATGCTTACCAAAGCAGCCATCAAGGAAATGGTGATTCCGTCACTGCTTCCGATCGTCGCGCCGATTGCCCTTTATTTCATCATCAATGAAATCGCGGGTCAGGAAAAAGCTTTCGCGGCACTGGGTGCTTTACTGATTGGTATCATCGTGACCGGGCTGTTTGTCGCCATCTCGATGACCTCAGGCGGTGGCGCATGGGATAATGCGAAAAAGTACATCGAAGAAGGCCATCACGGTGGCAAAGGTTCCGATGCACATAAAGCAGCCGTTACTGGTGATACTGTAGGCGATCCTTACAAAGATACTGCAGGCCCAGCCGTCAACCCCCTCATCAAGATTGCCAATATCACGGCCATCTTGCTGCTGGCGTTACTGGCAGCCTAGTCACACTGGCTTCACAGAACAAAGCCCTGCTAGCAATAGCAGGGCTTTTTCTTTTGCGCTGAAAATGATAGGCGTTACAACCTATCTATTCTCTCCTCCATTTCGGGTGTGCTATGCGACTGCGTTTATCTATCAGCCTTGTAACTGTATCCCTTGCATTTGGCTCCGCTGCCTTTGCAAATCCTGTATTCGATGCATTATCAGCCAAGCGCTACGCAGAAGCCTTAAACATCGCACGTAATAGCAACGCGACATTACGAAGCTATGCCACATGGTCCACACTTAAAGAAATTGGCGGCCAGACCTACGTATCTTACCCTGATGCAATAGCATTTTTTAATGCGCATTCCTATTGGCCGTTGCAGAATCGTGTGCGTATGTCGGTAGAAGCAGCCATGTTCAGGGATGGTGCGAGCGATGATTCCGCACGTTCTTTCTGTACCAACTACCCACCCATCTCAGGACGCGGCATGCTTGCCTGCGCAAGCCTACAAGGCAACTCCGATAGCAAGATGGTAAAACAAGGCTGGATGCAAGGCGATTTCGATGCATCCGAGGAGCGCAGTATTCTTGCGCGCTATGGTTCAACTCTGAATGCAAATGACCATGCGGCAAGGGTAGAGCGGCTGTTATTTGAAGGGCAAACCCAAGCAGCACAGCGTATTTTATCGCTTCTCACCCCATCTTCACGCGCCATTGCCCAAACACGCATTGCGCTCATTACCGGCGCGCGCGATGCGGATGCGAAGCTTGCTGCACTTCCCGCCTCCAGCCGATCAGCGCCGGGAATTATATTCGACCGCATCCGTTACCGTCATAAAAAGGGAATGCGCGATGGGGCGATGGCGCTTTTTACCACCGCACCTGCCAACCCACCGCATGCAAACGCATGGTGGACACTTCGACAGTTTTACACGCGTGAAGCTATCTCGCGTAAGCAGTATCATAATGCATACGCCATTATCCGCAATGCAGGCGATTTAGAACGCGAAGCAAAAGCCGAGGCACTCTGGCTTTCGGGCTGGCTGCAATATGATTTTCTGCGTAACCCTCGCGGTGCGTATGAAGATTTTTATAAACTTTATGACGTTGTATTGACTCCCGTAAGCAAAGCACGTGCAGCTTACTGGGCCGCACGTGCGGCCGAACGCAACGGCAATAATGATATCGCTTCCGACTGGTATGAACGCGCAGCCGAATACCCCACGGTATTTTATGGCCAGCTTGCGTTTGCCAAAACCTCTCCTGGCGAACCACTTCCCCTGCCAAGTGATGTCTCTCCCTCCGGCAGTCCAAGCACCCAAGATGCGCAATTACTTGAGGTAGCGCATCTGCTTGCGGCCAATGGCTTTAATGATATGTCGAGGGTATTTCTTGAACAAATCGCAGCGGGAGATGCCAGCTCCGAGCATATCGCAGCAGTGGCTCAGAATGTAGCTGCTAAAGGAAAGATTGCCGATGCAGTACGCATAGCAAAGGCAGCACTCAGACGTAATATCGTATTGGTTTCCCACGGCTGGCCAAAGCGCGCCGTAGCTCCTAATAATCCAATTGAACCTGCTGTGACACTTGCCATCACCCGTCAGGAAAGTGAATTCGATCATGAGGCACGCAGCAGTGCAAATGCGCAAGGCCTGATGCAACTGCTTCCAAGCACAGCGGCACACACATCACGCAAATATTCTATTCCATACAACAGCCTTTATTCACCAGAGAGCAACATGAAGCTTGGAAGTGCCTATCTTGCGGAGCTTATAAACAACACAGGCGGCTCATACATTGCGGCGTTTGCCTCGTATAACGCAGGCCCAGGAAATGTGCGCAAGTGGGTGGCCTCAAACGGAAGACCAGGCCAATCGTTGGATCATACACTACGCTGGATAGAATCCATTCCCTTCGGCGAAACACGAAACTATGTACAGCGTGTTATGGAGAATGTTCAGATTTACCGCGCGCGCCTAAATCCCAATACACCACTCATGATAGAGAAAGATTTATTGCGCTAATCTGGGTCGAGTATTGCATCGTTGGGAGTTACATAGCCACCTGTAGGGGCAACGTAATATTCATCGTTATCAATATACGTCTGGCTTGGATCTGGCTGAGTGTCATACTGCCCCCACAGATGCTCTTCCTCAGAACCATCTTTACAGGCCGTATTGACCATTAGAATACAAGCGGTTGCAAATTGTAAAATGTAGTGCGGGAGTTTCATTGCTATAGTTGTATCCTAAATACTCTCGCATCGCAGCATTTTTAGTTTTTTCATTTTTGCTTACTTGCTGTATTTGCACAGCATGCTGCACTCTACCCTATATTATTGAAATCAAGCATTAAATTTTGAGTGGAATAGCTGGTTTTTAGTTAAAATTTAATCTTTTATTAACCACTGGCATTCAGAATCAGATGAAATAACCAGTGTCATTTATGCATCGAACTGCGGCTCTAAACCGCCACATTGAGGTAGCTGGCAAATACTTTCATAGAAAGTGGGTATCAATTTGTGCTGGCTCTTTGGGAATAGCACTCAATACGTGCCTTCTCGCTTTTCTAGAAATACTACACACCACATTTCATCTGGCTCTAGCCATTGTCGCCGTATTCAATATTTTACTCATTGCACTGTATGTGTGGGTGCGCCGTGAATTTATATTGCCTGCAATTCATATTCTGACCGAATCAACAAAGCTGAATAGCCTATTCTCTCGCGCATCAAATACTAGCCTTCGCAGCAGCGCCCTAGAGTTCACTTGCCTTATAGATACCGCTGTAAACATTGCACAAGACCGCGATAAACTACTATCGGATCTGCATAGCGCGCAAACACGCATCCAACATCTCATGCAGACACAACAAGGGATGTGTTATCAAACGTTATCAGAATCACTCCATCTTTTCACAACGGTCGATGCATATGCCGCCTATCTTGAAGAACTGGTAGCGGCCGAATTGATTCGTGATGGTGTGCGCGAAGATTATGATGAAGTAACAGAAGCTTCGCAAAATCTGCGGTTTCTCATTCAGGGGATGACTTATGTCGTGC
>JAIXZB010000140.1 GCA_027489915.1 Rickettsiales bacterium
GATTGGTATTGCCGTTGTGCCGCATATCAGTGCGTGGGGTGCCGGCGCTTTGGCGCTGCTGATTTGCATTGTGAGCCTTCCTTTTGCGCTTGGCTTCAAGATGAATGAATGGGTGGCGTTTGGTATGATTACCAAATTAGTTATCGCCAAGATTTCATCGGTGTTTTCATCGACCGTCGCATTCTTGCGTCGTAAACCTGAAGAAGATGAGTGGGATGAAGCCGAAGAAGATGCGCTTGAGGATGAAATTGACGAGGAAGATGAGGAAGAATCCTCATCAGCACGAGGTCCACGGCTTATTGATACCCCTAAAAAGCGCGTAGAGGCCAAGAAAGCGCGGAAAGAAGTAGCGCAAAGTTCGCTTGAATTGCTTGAGCGCCATGGGGATTATGAACTGCCTTCAACATCGCTACTCAATAAAATACCAGCGCGTTCGACCAAACATCAACTCAACGAGTCGGCTTTAGAGCAGAATGCAAGGATGCTTGAATCGGTGTTGATGGATTTTGGTGTGCAGGGTGAAATCACCCGAGTACGCCCAGGCCCCGTGGTGACACTTTACGAACTAGAGCCTGCACCTGGCATAAAATCTTCGCGTGTTATTGGGTTAGCGGATGATATTGCGCGCTCCATGAGCGCTATTTCAGCACGTATTGCAGTAATTCCCGGACGTAATGCGATTGGTATTGAACTGCCAAATGCGCACCGTGACACCGTGTATATGCGCGAAATGCTGGAAGATGATTTATTTGTAGAAACCGAATGCAAGCTTCCCCTTATTTTAGGCAAGGATATTGGTGGCGAAGCGATTATCACAGACCTTGCGCGTATGCCGCATTTGCTTGTGGCTGGAACAACAGGTTCGGGTAAATCGGTTGCAATTAACACGATGATTACATCGCTTGTGTATCACCTTACACCTGACCAATGCCGCTTTATTATGATTGATCCCAAGATGCTTGAGCTTTCGGTGTATGATAACATCCCTCACTTGCTGGCTCCAGTGGTGACGGAGCCTGGTAAAGCAGTGGTTGCGCTTAAATGGACTGTGAAAGAAATGGAAAACCGTTACCGCCTGATGAGTAATCTTGGGGTACGTAATATTGATGGCTACAATAAGCGCATCGAAGACGCGGTGAAAAAAAGCGAGGAGCTTTTCCGCACCGTGCAAACAGGCTTTGACCCCGAAACAGGCAAGCCTATTACTGAAAAAGTAGCGCTGGATATGAACGCCCTGCCCTACATTGTGGTGGTGGTAGATGAGATGGCCGATTTGATGCTGGTTGCTGGCAAGGAGATTGAAGGCTCCATTCAGCGCTTGGCGCAGATGGCGCGGGCTGCTGGTATTCACATCATCATGGCAACACAGCGCCCTTCGGTGGATGTGATTACGGGTGTTATCAAAGCGAACTTCCCTACCCGCATCAGCTTTCAGGTAACCAGCAAAATTGACTCGCGCACGATTCTGGGCGAACAGGGTGGCGAGCAATTACTTGGTCAGGGTGATATGCTATATATGGCGGGTGGTGGGCGTATTACGCGTGTGCATGGACCATTTATTTCCGATAAAGAAGTCGAAAAGATTGTCGATTTCCTCAAGCTACAAGGTGCTCCTTCTTATGACGAGGCGATAACACGCGATGATAGCGAAGAAATGCCCGGCGAATTTGAAGAGGAAGAAGAATCCGAAGCCGAGCGCGCGCTGTATAATCAGGCAGTGGAAATTGTAACGCGCGAGCAGAAAGCTTCGACCAGCTATGTGCAACGCCGCTTGAAGATTGGCTATAATAGAGCTGCGCGTATCATCGAGAAGATGGAACAAGAAGGTATAGTGGGTGCAGCCAACCATGTTGGCAAACGTGAAGTTTTAATGAGAGGATAATTCATGCAGCGTACAACCATCGCTTTGATGACTTTTGTATGTATCGTCACCACGGTACTTGCAGCAGCAGCCAATGCGGAAACGGCAAAAGCAAGAAAATCGACTGTTACGGTCACGCAATCTCTTGCAGATAAAACCCTGAAAGCACGCACGGTGGCGCGGCTTGAAGATTATTTAAGTAAACTCACAACCCTCAAAGCACGGTTTAATCAGGTAGCGCCTGATGGCACAGTATCGAGTGGTACGTTTACCCTCAAACGCCCAGGAAAAATGCGCTGGGATTATAACCCTCCTGTTCCAATTTTATTGGTGTCGGATGGTGATACGATTACCTATTACGATTCGGAGTTGCAGCAAGTGAATTATATTGATGTGGATGATACGCTCGCCACATTCCTTGCTCGTAAGGAAGTATTACTTGATAGCCCAGCCGTGAAACTGGTGGATTTTTCAGCGGAAGCCAGCGCGATTAGGGTTACGGTGGTTGAGCGCACCAAGCCAACGGAAGGATCTCTCTCACTCGAATTTTCGGATAATCCATTGGCGCTGCGTTTCATGAATGTGACCGATGCTTCAGGCAATGTTACCCGCGTGCAGCTTCAGAATGCACAATTTGGCGGTTCTGTGCCTGATTCGCTGTTTGTATTCAAAGATCCACGTGGCGTCACCAAGCGTGGTAAAAACTAAATCCATGCGCGTTTCCCACAGTTTTTGTGACATTTGCATGACGTCACTAAGCCGTCATATAGTTGTGCTATATCTTACACTGTAGACAACAACGAATGCAGGAACATATACACATCATGCGCACACTCACTACAGAATCACACACTGTTGACGATATCATAATGGCGCTGGTGGGCATGGAAACCATGGCCTATATTCGCCCTGTGATAGATGGATTTGGTGTGTTTGCAGCAGACGGAACTCAGCTTGCCGTATTTGAATCGCATGCAAGCGCGTACCAGACAGTGCGTCAGAACAATTTAGAGCCTGTGAGCATTCACTAATGCTCACCTCCCTACTCGCTTGTGCTTTAGTAGGGTACGTTCACTTTTACTTCACGCAAGAATATCGGCTCGGTTTTGTTCGGGCGTTTTAACTCGATTTTCCCCGTATATTCGCCTGGCGGAAGCCCCTCTTCGTTTGCTCTTTCACCAATATAGGTGAACATTTGCGCCTGATGTTTCACAATTGGTATATCGCGCGTGGCCATAGCTGCGCCATTTGGGGCAAAGATGCTGAGGCTTAACACATCGCCCGTGCGTGTTCCCATGATGTCTGCCCATAATGTCATAACGGGGGATGTTCTTGAAATCTCTGTTACTGGGGCAGCAAGGGAGCGGATTTGATTCGCGTTAGGCTCAGCAGGATAAAACCCTGCACCAAGTAATGCGGTTGATTGATAGCGCACGTTCGGTGCAAAGGATTGCGCCCACAATGCTTGAGAAGAAGCACCACATTTCGTTCCTGCGCTTTGGCTAGTAAAAGGATCCAGTACACGGCCTAATCTGCGTACTTCAAAATGTACATGGGGGAATTCAGTAGCACCAGATAAGCCTACAAGCCCGAGTTTTTGTCCCCTCTTCACTTGTTGGCCTTGTTTCACTACAATGCTGCCACTGCGCATATGGCAATATTGCGTTTCAAATCCGGCGGGGTGGTTGATAACCACGCCATTGCCGCATTCGCGATTTTTTACTGAAGTTGCGCTAGTATCGCGAATGCTTATATCGGGCATGTTATCACGCGCACCGCGCACCACGCCATCGGCAGCAGCAACAACGGCTACACCACGGCGCATCGCGGTCATATTGGGTAATCTGAAATCGGTTCCTGTATGTTTATCGTATGATAATGAACCACAGGCATAATCGCCATACGCAGCGGTGGTATCCTGATCGACGTAGTTCTGGATAAAACAATCGGTGCCAACCTTGCACTGAATGGGGCTGGTGAGTGAAATGGTTTGCGCTGTTGCAAAAGAGGGGAAGCTTATGAGCATTAAGACAATGATATGTTTCATAGAGCAATATCCATCATTACGGGAACATGGTCGGAAGCGCCTTCCCAGCCGCGTGCATCACGAACGGTTGTACAGGCGTGAATGGCAGAATCAAGCGCAGGGGTTGCCCAGATATGATCGAGCCTGCGTCCTCGGTTGCTTGCGGCCCAATCACGGTTGCGGTAACTCCACCAACTGTAGAGTTTTTCATGGTGCGGAGTGAATTTGCGCGCCACATCTATCCACCCTATACTCTGCTGAGCGCGGGTGAAATGCTCAACCTCAATAGGTGTATGGCTTACTACACCTAATAACTGTTTATGTGACCAGACATCGTGCTCGAATGGTGCGATGTTCAAATCTCCTACCAGAATGGTGGGAGATGCAGTATCGACTGCCCTTGGTGCCCAAGATTCCAGCCAACGCACATAGCGGAGTTTATCGGCAAATTTGGGATTTAACTCTACATCGGGAATATCGCCGCCTGCAGGGATATAACAATTATGAATGGTAAGCCCGCTTGGCAAGCGGGCACTTATATGGCGCTTCTCGCCATTTTCCAATATATCTAGCGCTTCGATATTTGTGAGGGGAAGTTTAGAGAGTATTGCCACCCCATTATAGCTTTTCTGGCCGACAAATGCGCAGTGCTCAAAACCCAAGCGTTTAATCAAATCATGGGGGAAATCCGCATCCTGCACTTTGGTTTCCTGAAGGCACAGCACATCGGGCGCGTGTGCAGCAATATACTTCGTAAGAATTGCTTCTCGAATGCGAAGAGAGTTCACGTTCCATGTGGCGATGCGTATCATGGGGAATGTTAAAGCATGCGGCGCACGCTCTCACAAGTGCCGTGGATAAAAAAAGGGAGGGTTGTTACACCCTCCCAGTACAGTTGCAGGAACAATCTGTTGAACCCTAGCGCTCAAGCGCCTCGGGTAGCATAGGTAGCATCGAGCCCATCTGCGCAGGCGCGGCGCGAGAGCGACAATCCAAATGTGAGTTGGCAGAAAACACGCATCAGGAATCCAAGCATCAACCCCGATACCAGCGTTGCGGCGAGCCATTGAATATGTGTCGCCAGCATCGATAAGTTTAGAAATGCTGGGGCTAAAATGCCCATTATCAGGGGTATGCAGATACTTGCAACGCTATGGCTTGGATCATCGATACGCAGGCTTACCAGTGCATCACGCGTGAGGGCGGCTGCAGCGCCTGCTAATGCGGCAATGATGCACACTTCAACAGGGGTTGCCGTGCTTAGTAACCCCACAGCAAGTACTCCTGAGGGCATTGCTGTGATTGCCTTATGTAGCGCAGAAGGTGATCGCCTGTAGCGAACCGTTGCTGCCGCAGCGAGGCTTGATGTGAGTGCAGCCACAAGGCATGCATAGATATGGAAACTAGTGTTAACGCCGCTATACGCTTTTACCCTCCACAACATAACGCAAAGCGCAATAGCTAAAAACGCTGTGCAGCATGCATATGGCCATAGTGCCGAAGCAGAGGCAATGCGGCGCGCGCCATCAGATGTAAAGCGTGATGCGCTCAAAGGAAGCGAGGTAACCAGCGCCAGATGCGCAGCACTTGCCAGCGTCATAATGACATAGACGCTTTGCACTGATGTTAGTGTGTGAAACACACTTTGAAGCAATGGCGCAATAAAGATTACACTTATTGTGGTCGTGGATAGTGCATAGAAGATAACAGAAGGGCTGCGCACACGATCGACTGCACCCATAACGCTTACCATAGCTGCAAAAGATAACAGTGCGAATTGCAAGCCAATATCGGAAAGTGCAGCTTGCCCGAGCGTTGTTGAAGCAGTTGCCGCGGCCACCCATGTGCACACCACGATTATAAGTGCGATAATGGACGTTGTATTGCGTGAGTGGGAAGCAACTCCGTGAATCATTACGCCTGCTACTCCTGCAGCCATGGCACAGGCAGTTGCAGCCATGAGGGCTGGTGTTTCTTCCAAAGCGGTGATGGGTAGCATA
>JAIXZB010000219.1 GCA_027489915.1 Rickettsiales bacterium
AATGCCATCGCCAGCGAGAAGAAGGATATGTTTGGTCATGAATTTAACTCACAAAATGGTAGGTGAAAGCGCAGGCCATGAGCGTGGCAAGCGCACGGAAAGCGTGAATGAGAACTAGCGCGAATGTGGCGCGTTCCCAGATAAAGCGGTTGAATTGTTCCAGCAATAAAAACAACCACAGCACAACAATGCCGCCGACAAACACATGCCATTTATCGCCCGCATGATCGACTATCAGCGCAATGAGGGCAGATTGGATGAGGGCAACAGCTGTGCCGTAAATATAACCACGGCGTGCATCGCGCACATTTATATCGGTGGAACGAATGCCCGAATGGCGCATCCACGCTTTGCCGAAAAGACGGGTAGAATACCACAATGAGCCAACAAGGATAATCGCAAACGCACCCGCCAAAATACCAAGGGGCGATAGTCCAGAGAACACGGCGAGATAGCGATCCATTACATCCTCACTTTAGGCGGCAAGCCACGGCTGGTTGGTACGCTGGCGCATTTCATAGGCATCGATGGATGCTTTTTTCTCCAAGGTCAGCCCAATATCATCCAGCCCGTTATGCAGGCAATGCTTGCGGAACGGATCGATATCAAAATGGTACTCCATGTTTTGCGCGCGCACCATCTGGCTCGGCAAATCTATTGTGATGCTATTGTCTTCCTGCTGCGCAAATTCCATCAGCGCTTTTACGGTATCCTCAGGTAACACAATGGGGAGGATGCCATTTTTGAAACAGTTATTATAAAAAATATCAGCAAAACTTGGCGCGATAACGCAGGTAATGCCAAAATCAAGCAACGCCCACGGCGCATGCTCGCGCGAAGAACCACAGCCAAAATTATCGAGCGACACCAGAATTTTCGCATCGGTGTAGGGCGCGCGGTGAAGCACGAAATCTTCGATCTTGGTGCCATCTACGCGATAGCGCATTTCGTAAAACAAACCTTCCTTAAGGCCCGTGCGCTTAATAGTTTTCAAAAACTGCTTAGGAATGATCATGTCGGTATCGACATTCATAATAGGCAGTGGTGCTGCAACGGAGGTGAGTGTGGTAAAATTTTTCATGATAACCTCTATGCAGATTTCAATTGACGTACATCGGCCAGATGACCGCTTACGGCGGCAGCGACGGCCATGGCGGGGCTCATGAGATGCGTACGTCCTCAACGGCCTTGGCGGCCTTCGCAGTTGCGGTTGCTGCTGCCGGCGCAACGCTCGCCTGGCTCTAGCCTATCGGCATTCATTGCTAAGCACATCGAGCAGCCTGCTTCACGCCATTCGAAGCCAGCTTCGATGAAAATTTTATCAAGCCCCTCAGATTCTGCTTGTTGTTTGACTAAGCCTGAGCCTGGAACAATCATTGCAAGTTTCACATTTTTGGCAACATGCCTTCCGCGTGCAACGGCAGCCGCCGCGCGCAAATCTTCGATGCGGCCATTGGTGCAGGAGCCGATAAATACTTTATCAATCACCACTTCCGTAAGTGGTGTGCCAGCAGTGAGGCCCATATATTCAAGCGAACGCGCAACCGCTTGCTGTTGTGATCCTTCAAAATCGGTGGGGGCAGGGACTTTTGCCGTAATCGGCAGCACGTCTTGAGGGCTGGTGCCCCACGACACTTGCGGTGCGATATCCGCTGCGTTCAGATGCACTTCTACATCGAAGGTTGCATTTGCATCGCTTGGTAGAGTCTTCCACCATGCGAGGGCTTGGTTCCATGCATCGCCCTTGGGCGCCATTGGGCGACCTTCGAGGTAGGCGAAGGTTTTGGTATCAGGCGCAATCAGCCCTGCGCGCGCACCTGCTTCGATGCTCATATTGCACACCGTCATGCGGCCTTCCATGCTGAGTGCGCGGATGGTGGAACCCGCATATTCCATCACATAGCCTGTGCCACCAGCAGTGCCGATTTTAGCTATGATGGCGAGTACGATATCTTTAGCTGTCACGCCTTCTGGCAATTCACCCTCGACATTGATGCGCATGTTTTTGGCGCGTTTTTGGATGAGGGTTTGGGTGGCAAGCACATGTTCCACTTCGCTGGTGCCTATGCCAAATGCCAGTGCACCGAATGCTCCATGGGTAGAAGTGTGTGAATCGCCGCACACAATGGTGGCACCCGGAAGCGTGAAGCCTTGCTCGGGCCCAACAATATGCACTACACCCTGACGCGCATCGTCCATTTTGAAATATTGCACGCCGAATTCGGCGCAGTTATCTTCCAGCGTCTGCACCTGAATGCGCGAGGTTTCATCTTTGATGCCTTGCAAACGGTCGGGCGTAGTAGGTACGTTATGATCGGCAACGGCTAAGGTGGCATCGGGCCTGCGCAAGCGGCGCCCAGCAGCGCGGAGTCCCTCAAACGCCTGAGGGCTCGTCACTTCATGCACCAAATGGCGATCGATATAGAGCAAACATGTGCCATCCTCCGCCTCGTGTACAAGGTGCGATTCAAAGATTTTATCGTATAAGGTTTTGGCGGTATTCTGTGTCATATGGTGTCCTGAGGGAGTGCGGATAAGCAAAGGGCGCTGTGATATCTCACCGCGCCCACGCTGTTATATGAAAGTGAATCGAGCCTAGGCGCTGGCTGCGTCACCTGATTTGGTTGTAGTAATCTCGCGCTTCTCTTTAATACGCGCAGCTTTACCTGTACGACCACGGAGGTAGTACAGTTTCGCACGGCGCACGATACCCGCGCGCACTTTTTCGATGCTGTCGATACGAGGTGAGAAGAGGGGGAATACGCGTTCCACACCTTCGCCATGGCTGAGTTTGCGCACAGTGAATGATGAGTTGAAGCCCGCTTTTTTCATTGCGATGCAAAGCCCTTCAAACGCCTGCGTACGCTCGGTGTTACCCTCGATAATTTTCACGTTCACGCGAATCACATCGCCTGGCTTGAAGGCATCGATTTTCTTGTTCGCAGAAATCGCATCTTGCTGTTCTTTTTCGAGCGTTTGAATCAAATTCATGGCCTTATTCCTTAACTGCGCGGCGCTTCTGCCGCTGTGTGTTTTGTGTCGTTTTATACTGTTCCCAAAGATCCGGACGCTTGGTGCGTGTCGTAGTCTCTGCCTGCTCTTTTCGCCATGCGTTTATGTTTGCATGATGCCCTGAAAGCAGTACATCTGGAACAGATCCCCCGTTCCAAATAGGGGGCTTAGTATAGTGAGGGTATTCGAGCAGACAAGCATAATCTTGCGATAAACCGAAACTTTCTTCTGCAAGCGACTCAGCATCTCCAATGACGCCAGGCAGCAAGCGCACTGAGCCCTCGATAATCGCCATGGCAGGAATATCGCCACCCGTAAGCACAAAATCGCCAAGCGAAATTTCACGCGGGGTGTGTTTGGCAATCACCCGTTCATCGATCGATTCATAGCGACCAGCCAGTAATATCAATGGCTTAGTGATGAATTCGCTGAAATGCGACTGACGCAGAGGCTCGCCGCGAGGGGTGAGGTAAACTAATTCGGAATCCGGTTGTTGCTCGAGTGCAGTGCAGATGGCGGCATCCACCACATCAGGCTTTAGCACCATGCCAGCGCCGCCGCCATAAGGTGAATCATCGACTTTTTGATGTACGCCAACCCCAAAATCCCTCAGATGCACGATGCTGAGGCGGGCTTTATCCGAAGCAAATGCTTCTCCCACAAGCGAATGCGCGAGTGGCCCTGGATACATTTCAGGCATGAGGGTGATGACGGTTACGTGCCAACTCATCGCTCTTCCCCTGCTATAATTTCAGGAAGTAAGCAGAGCAATGCTCCATTTTCTGCATCTTTTGGAAAAAACTGATGAGTAAAAGGCAGCATGAGTTCGCCTGTGGGAGTATTGATAACCACAATATCGCTTGCACCGTAATTGACGATATCACGGATGATTCCAATTTCTTCGGAGGCATCGTTTATAACACGCAGGCCAATCAATTCATCCGCAAATACAACATCGTCTGCGTCTTCTGGTAAGGTGGAGCGCATGACACCAAGTGTGGTACCGCGCGCGGCTTCGGCGCCTGTACGATCGGTGATGCCTTCAATGCGGCAGATAACATATTTAGGCTGAGTGCCGGTGCGTGTAAGTTTGAATTTCGTGCCTTCTGCACTGTGTAATGCGTGGTTCAGAAAGGCTTCGGGAGGATTCGAAAGGGAGGCAACTTTTACCTCTCCTCGCACGCCGTGGGCATGGCGAATGATGGCAAGAGGAACAAATCTGTCGGAAGATTCAGGCAAAGGATGCTACGAAACCTGCATCGCAATTCCGATGATTCCTACTACCAAACCAGCAATAGCTATAGCGAGTTCCATAAAAACCTCCGTAAGGGTAATTGGCCCATCTCAGCATGCTGAGATGGGCCAATTACCCTTACGGAGGTTTTTATGGAACTCGCTAT
>JAIXZB010000090.1 GCA_027489915.1 Rickettsiales bacterium
GAGGCGGGTTTGCAGATAATCGCGCACGGATTCGGGCGTGATGCGCGGGGTTTGGATGCGGCAGAGTGCTTGCTCGGGAGAGGTGTGGGTGAGTGTGTGGGAGCTGAAAGTAAAGGTGAGTGTTGCCCCATGCATTTTCAGGTTGGGAGAGTGTGTGGGAACGAGCAAGGTGTGATCGACCCAGTCATCGATGGCGCGTTTGATGGATTTTTTGACGTGGCCAAAATCCATCACCATGGAGTTGGCATCGAGCGTGCCGATGAGGGCGACGTCGCATATCCAGCTTTCGCCGACCAGCCCGTGCTGTTCGCATAGATAGGCGCAGTCGATGACGGTAAGATGTTCAACGAATAAATGCATGAAAACCTGTTTCTGTGGACGGCTGCGTTGTCGTTGGTTTCTCTCGCTTCGGTCACGTAGCGCAGCTACACTCCCTCACTCCGAGCAACCCACTCCTAGCATCCGCCTCACATAAACAGGTTTTGGGTTGTTGGCTAGGATTTCATGCTTATGGCGCCAAGGCGATGCAGTTCAGCGAGTAAGGGGATGAGGGGGAGGCCTTGGATGGTGTCGTTATCGCCTTCGATGCTGGCGAATAAATGGCGCCCTAAGGATTCGAGTTTGTAGGCTCCGCAGGATTGCAGGGGGGCATCGGCTGCTGCGTAAGCGTTGATTTCGGCTGGTGTGAGGGTGCGCATGGTGAGGTGGGCGGTGGAGGTGTGTTCCCACAGAATGCTGCTGCCACGGGCGATGGTGACGGCGCTGATTTGCTGGTGGGTCTGGCCACTGAGGCGGGCGAGCTGTGCCTCGGCATTCGCATAGGTGATGGGTTTATCGATCACAACGCCTGCCAGTGCGCACATCTGATCGGCGCCGATGGTGAGATGTTCGGGGTAGTTTTTACTGACCGATAAAGCTTTGGCGCGGGCGAGGGCAAGGGCGCGCGTGGCGATGGGGGCGGTTGCTAATTCGCGCTTCAAAATATCTTCATCGAGCCCTGAGGGGACGACGGAAAAGGAAAGCCCCACCCCGCGCAGCATGGATTGGCGAATGGAGGAGCCAGAGGCCAATATCAGTGGGATGGATTGATTGAGCATTGGGTTGCTGTGCTACACATCCCCGATGCTGGGGGAGGAGACTAGCGACATGAACTCTTTGCGCAGGTCGGAGTTGGTGCGGAATTCGCCGAGTAGGCGGCTGGTGACGGTGGTGGTGTCGTGTTTGTTGACGCCACGGGTGGTCATGCATTGGTGCTTGGCATCGATGATGACAGCAACGCCTTTGGGCTGCAGCACGCGCTCGATGGTATCGGCGATTTGGGCGGTCATGGTTTCTTGGGTTTGCAGGCGGTGGCTGAAGATATCGAGCAGGCGGGCGAGCTTGCTGATGCCGACTACTTTTTTGTTGGGCAGGTACGCGATATGCGCTTTGCCAATGATGGTGGCCATGTGGTGTTCGCAATGCGAGACGACGCGCATGTTTTTGAGCAGCACCATTTCATCGTAGTTTTCGACTTCTTCGAAGGTTTTTGCAAGCACTTCATCGGGGTTCTGGCTGTAGCCTTCGAACCATTCCTCGTAGGCTTCGACCACGCGTTTGGGGGTGTCGAGGAGCCCTTCGCGTTCGGGGTTATCGCCTGCCCAGCGCAACAGCGTGCGCACAGCCTCCATGGCTTCTTCTTTGGATGGGGCTGGGGTTTGATTTTCGTTTGCGGCTTTGATGTGGGCGGGCTTGCTCATGAATGTATCCTGAAAATGATGATGCACAGCATATAAAGCAATTGCCCGCTAAGGCAAGCGTGGGGTGGGTGAAAGGTTGGTAAGGTTTGGGTTACGCCATGCCCATGGTGCTGCTGTCTTTATCGAGTGTAGCGGCCCTGAGGTTTGGTAAGTCTGGCTGCGACCCTGCTGCAAGTGCGGATGTTAGGTTGGTTTCCCTCGCATCGCTTATGCCTGAATTGCGAAGTGCGGTTGCTGCTTGGGCAAAATCGACAGGTGAAGTGGCTTGGGTTGTTTCTGCTTGAATACCTGTGCCTTGTGCGAAGTTTCGGCCTTCAGCAGCAGCGCGTTCGCTTGCCAAATCCATGCCGCTTACTTTACCGCCCATCTCATTTATCATGGCGAAGGTTGCGGGTTTGCCGTTGATGTTAAGCCCGCGGATATCGGCGCCTGTGAAATCGCATCCTTCGAGTGGGCGTCTTGCTTGTGCTTGATTGCTCATGAGTTTAAGCCCTATGCGTTTTCGGTTGGTTCGGTGACGATGTTCACGTTGCGGAATACTGCGCTACGGAAGCTGACACCGTGTAGGTTATTATGTTTGAAATCGACGTTTTTCATCTTCGCAGAATCGAATTTTGCGCCTTGTAAATCGGATCCATCGAACACGGCGGAGGTGACATTGGTTTCGCTGAAATTCACGCCTTTGGCGTTGATGTCGGTGAAATCGGCTTTTTGTTCATCGGTCGATTCGATGTTGGCGCCGGTGAAATTGCTGCTCATGCCAATGGTTGCGCCCTTCATTTGAACGCCTGTTAAGGTGGAGCCTGGGACATTGAGCGTGATGATGCTTGAAGCTTCGGCCTTGAGACCCGTTAAATCGACGCCGGGGGCGGAGATTTTGGTGAATTTGAGGCCTGAGATATCGACATTGCGGGCAACCGATCCTGACGCAATGCTGATGGCGTAGGCATCGCACTTGCCGGTGAATTTTGCACCGCTATAGGTGCCGAGTGGCAGATTTAAGATATGTGGATTATGCGGCGACAAATTCAGCCTCCCTCATGGTGGTGGTGGTATCCATGGCCATCAGTTCGATGACGGTCATGGGAACGAGTTTGCAACGATCGAGTTTGGTGCCGCGCACGGTGATGCCGTGGCTGCGAAGATAGGGCAGGCGTGCCTCCTCTAAGTGTGAGCGCGCGACGATGAAGCCCGATACATCTTGACCTGACAAATCGGCCATTTGTTGGGCGGTGAGGCCGCTTTTTTCGGCGGCGATGAAATAATCGAGAAGCGTTGGCGTGCGGCCATCGGCGCTGGAGGTGAGGCGTGCTTGATGCAATGCGTCGGCTATGCGTTCTTGTGTGTTCAGGCTGGCTTCAAGTTCGCTAGCTTCCTCGCCGAGGCTGTGGTTGCCTTTGGCCCATGCGTAGAAAGCGGAGAGATGCTGTTTCATGTGACGTATTCCCATAATCTATAGGGTGAGTATAGGGTGAGTTGGTTAAGCAATGGTTAATGAATTGGGGAAAATTGTATCTATTTGTGATTTGCTACGCGAATAGGGAGGGGTACCCACTAAATGTTCATTCCGCGTCTTCTGGCTTCGCCATTCACACCCTACACTTCGTGGCGGCGCAATCGCGCCTGTTTTTATAGAATATAAGGGTTTAGATTTATTAGGGACGGGCGGGGGTTGTGTTTTCTGCGGAATGGCTTCATAGTGGGCGGCATGAGTGATTCTATACCATTGGAAAATAAATCGTTTCGCAAGACCACGCGGGCGGTGGAGCCACAAGGGCGGGGGCAGCAGGAAGAACTGTATGCGGCGCTGGATTTGGGGACGAATAACTGCCGCCTGTTGATTGCGCGGCCTGTATTTATGCAGACCACCCACGCGAAAACCCTGAAAGTGGTGGATTCCTATTCGCGGATTGTGCGTTTAGGAGAAGGGGTGAGCGAGACAGGGTTGCTTGGTGAAGAGGCGATTCGGCGCACGCTGAAGGCGCTTGCGACCTGCAAAAATAAGCTGGAGCGTTATCATGTGAGCAAGGCGCGGTTTGTGGCGACTGAAGCATGCAGACGTGCGCAGAATTCGGATGCGTTTTTGGCGCGGGTGCGTGAAGAGGTGGGGATTGATATTGATATTATCAGTAATGAAGAAGAAGCGCGACTGGCGTTTTTAGGCTGTTCCAGCCTGCTTGCGAAAGACACCCGCCATGCGCTGGCGTTTGATATTGGTGGGGGCTCGACCGAATTTATGTGGGTGAAGATTGACGGCGATGTGCCGCTGACCTCGCATAAGCGCCATTTGATTCAGGATTGGTTGAGTGTGCCGTTTGGCGTGATGAATATGAGCGAGCAGTTTGGTGGGCCTGCCTATACCGAGATGTATTTTGAGGAAATAGTGGCCAAAATTGCGGAATTGCTGGCGCCGATGGAGCGCGAGAACGGGATTGCAACGCGGATATGGAAAGATAATGTGCAGATGCTTTCGACTTCAGGCACGGTGACGACACTTGCTGCCATTCACCTGAACTTGCCGCATTATGACCGCTCGAAGGTGGATGGCATTAAGCTTTCTATTTCCGATATTCGTGGGGCGACGCAGACGCTGATGAAAATGAGCCCTGCGCAGCGTGCGGCGCACCCTTGTATTGGTTCGTCACGCACGGATTTTATTCTCTCAGGCTGTGCGATCTTTGAGGCGATTGCGCGGACATTTCCGATTGATAAAATCACGATTGCCGATCGTGGTGTGCGTGAGGGAATTATTGTGGGGCTGATGCGCGAGATAGCGCCAGTGTAGCTTTCACTTTAAAGTCCTTCGGCTGCGCCTTAGTGTACTTTAAGTGGTTTTTAGTTGTCTATCCGTGCTCGGCTGAGCCTGTGCGCGGTTAGTGGTTTTTATGTTTAATGATTGGGTGACATGACGAAGACTCCTACAGGCAAAGGTAATGGTGGCAAGCGGTTCACTAAGGAACGTGTGAAGACGGCGGCGAAGCGCTCGGTGTCATCGACGCTGTGGTTGCAGCGGCAGTTGAATGACCCGTATGTGAAGCAGGCTAAGATTGATGGGTATCGTTCGCGCGCGGCCTATAAGCTTGCGGATTTGCATGCAAAATTTGGGCTGTTGAAAGCGGGCGACAAGGTGATCGACCTTGGTGCGGCACCTGGCGGGTGGACGCAGGTGGCGCTTGAGCATATTGGCCCGCAGGGCAAGGTGGTGGGGCTTGATTTGCTAGAAGTGCCGCCGATTGCAGGGGCAGAGATTATTGTGCTGGATTTTCTGGACGAGGATGCGCCAGAACGGCTGAAAACCATGCTGGGCGGCAAGGCCAATCTTGTGATGTCGGATATGGCGGCGAATACGACGGGGCATAACGCGACTGACCATATTCGTATTATGCACTTGTGCGAACTGGCGTTTTTGTTTGCGACCGAAGTGCTGGCGGAGGGCGGGAGTTTTGTGTGCAAAGTACTTAAAGGCGGCACGGAGAACCTGCTGCTTAAACAGATGAAGCAACGGTTTGAAACGGTGAAGCATGCCAAGCCAGCATCGAGCCGTGCGGATTCGGCAGAGAGTTATGTGGTGGCGCTGGGCTTTCGCGGGTAAGAAGCGTCAAAAGTGCTGATCTGCTTCGGTGTCTTGCGGTGCTCAGTCAGCTATATAGCGCTGCTGCACGCCCTCCTTGCGCTCCTCGACGCCAAGCATATCATCACTTTTGACGTTCCTTACCAGCGTATGTGTATTCAAAAAATGATTTTGTTTTTGCGTGACAGGGGGCGGAAAACTGTGTTACACGGCACTGCAATCTCACAAAAGCAGAGGATTGCATGAACGATTCCCACCCATTTCCCCATAGTTTGACGTTTGATGATGTGCTTATGGTGCCTGCCTATTCGGCGGTGTTGCCGAAGGATTGCGATACCCGCACACAGCTTACGCGCGATATTGCGCTTGGTATCCCCTTGATGTCTTCCGCGATGGACACGGTGACCGAATCGGCGCTGGCGATTGCGATGGCGCAGCATGGGGGAATTGGGACGATTCACAAGAATATGCCCGTTGCGGCACAAGCGGCGGAAGTGGCGCGGGTGAAGAAATTTGAATCGGGCATGGTGGTGAACCCAGTGACGATTGGGCCTGATGCGACCTTAGCGGAAGCTTACGCATTGATGGACAAACACAAGATAACGGGTATTCCGGTAACGGAACAATCGGCAAAGCTGGTGGGAATTTTGACGAACCGTGACGTGCGGTTCGCAAGTGACCCACGGCAGAAAATTTCCGAACTGATGACCCGCGAGCTGGTGACGGTGAAGGGGGATATTAGTAAGGAAGAGGCGAAAAAGCTCCTGCACCAACATCGCATCGAAAAACTATTAGTAGTAGATGAGGCATATCGCTGCATTGGCCTTATTACGGTGAAAGATATTGAAAAGGCACAGCTTTTCCCACATGCGGCGAAGGATGCGCGGGGGCGGCTGCGGGTGGCGGCGGCAGTGGGCACGGGCGAGGATGGGATTAACCGCGCCACCGCGTTGCTTGAGGCGGGCGTGGATGCGATTGTAGTGGATACTGCGCATGGCCATAGTCAAGGGGTGATGGACCAGGTGAGCCGCATCAAGGGCATGGCGGCAGGCGCGGCGGCGGTGATTGCAGGGAATATTGCCACGGCGGATGCGGCGATTGCGCTGATTGCAGCGGGTGCGGATGCGGTGAAAGTGGGGATTGGCCCAGGTTCGATTTGCACGACCCGTATTGTGGCGGGCATTGGAGTGCCTCAGCTTTCGGCCATTTTAGAGGTGGCGAAGGCGGCACGTGCAAAGGATATTCCTGTGATTGCGGATGGTGGCATTAAATATTCGGGCGATTTGGCCAAGGCCATTGCGGCGGGGGCGAGTGTGGCGATGATTGGATCGCTGTTTGCAGGAACGGAAGAAAGCCCTGGTGAGGTGATTTTATTCCAAGGCAGAAGCTATAAGAGCTACCGCGGTATGGGCTCGGTTGCGGCGATGGAAAAAGGCTCGGCTGACCGCTACTTCCAAGGTGAGGTGAATGACCATTTGAAGCTGGTGCCTGAGGGGGTTGAGGGCAGGGTTCCTTATAAAGGACAGGTTTCAGGTGTGATACATCAATTGGTTGGAGGGCTTAAGGCTTCTATGGGTTATACTGGTAACGGAACGATTGATGATTTGCAAAAGAACGCGAAGTTTGTGCGGATTACATCGGCAGGGTTAAAGGAAAGCCATGCGCATGATATTACGATTACCCGTGAGTCGCCTAACTACCGTGTGGAGTAGGGTTAGGTTTCTGGTTTTAGCTCAAGAAAGAGAAAATAATTATGCTGCCATCGGCTAGGATACAATCGGCTATTGAAGTGCTGGAGCTGCTGTATGCGGCGTGGCAGGCAAAGAAGGCGTTGCCGGTGGATGCGTTGTTTGCGGATTACTTCCGTGCGCGGCGTTACATGGGCAGCAAGGACAGGGCGGGGGTTTCGGACCTTGTGTATTATGCGTTGCGCAATGGTGGGGCGATTGAGTGGCATTTAGAGCAGGCGAACAAGGCAGCGAACCCTCGGCGGGTGATTATTCTGGCGGCCTGGTTTAGTGACATTATGCTGACTGAGCGTACGTTGGAGGGGATGCGGGAGCTGTTTTCGGGCGGGAAATACGGGGCATCGCCGCTGACGGAGGCGGAGATTGGATTGTTGCAACGGGTGGATGATGTGCCGCTGCTCCATTCGAAGATGCCCAATGCCGCCAAGTTGAACTTTCCTGATTGGATGGAAGGGCGGCTGAAGGACGCGTTTGGTGAGGATTTGGAGCCTGCGCTGCTGGCGCTGAATGAACAGGCACCAATTGATTTGCGGGTGAATCTTCTAAAATGCAAAGACAGGAGTGACCTGATTTTATCGCTCGATGCGGATGGGTATTTTGCAAGCCCCACCCCCCATTCGCCGCTTGGGGTGCGCCTTAAGAAGCGCTTGCCAGCGTTTAACACGCAGGCGTTTAAGGATGGCAAATACGAGATGCAGGATGAGGGCAGCCAGATTGTTTCCCTGTTGGTTGGGGCCAAAGCGGGGCAAAAGGTGATAGATTTTTGCGCTGGAGCAGGCGGAAAAACACTCGCGATTGCGGCGACGATGCAAAATAAAGGACGGATTCTGGCGTGGGATGCTTCGGAGCATCGGTTGAAGCAATTGCCAAAAAGACTCGCGCGCGCAGGGGTGAGTAATGTGCAGATTCATGCGCTGAAGAACGAGGCGGATCCATTCATAAAACGCCATAAAGCAAGCGCAGATTGGGTGTTGGTGGATGCGCCCTGTTCGGGCAGTGGTACATGGAGGCGTAACCCTGATTTGAAATGGCGCTTTACGCTGGAGGATCTGCAGGAAGTGAAAGCGGTGCAAGCGCGGATTTTGAATAAGGCAGCAAGTTTGGTGGCACCGAAAGGGAAGCTTGTGTATGTGACCTGTTCGGTGTTTCGGGATGAGAATATTGTGCAGGTAAAACAGTTCCTTGGGGAAAATCCCACCTTTAGAGTTGTCAGCCCGGATAAAATGTGGAATACACACACCCACTTCGAACCTGATGTGGGTTCGGTGTGTATCTTAAACCCGCACAAAGACGGGACGGATGGTTTCTTCGCAGCCATCCTGCAACAGCAAGGCTAATCCTAGCCTTGGCGCTTTCGGTGAGGCTATTCTCCAGTTGCGCTATAGGGTTAGTCGTCATGTGTAATAACCCATGCTCGAGGTGAAGCATATCTATGGCAAGACACGATACGATGAAAATGCCTAAGGCGCCACGTTCGCCTTCAACCCGCAAATCACGCTTGCGCATGGCGCTTGGCCGCGTGTTTTGCCGTCGCAATATCATCATTATTTCGGAACATAAAACCCAGCATTTGCCTGTTCACCCTGTGTTTCAGCTGGTGTGCTTAACGGGATTTATTACGCTGATTACGTGGTTTGCCTATTCGACAGGAAGCTATGTGACCGCGCAGCAGGTGCTGAAAGAAAAAGATAAAAAACTTGCCACAACCAGTGAAGAAAATGCCCGTATTGGTGCAGAGTTTGCGCTGTTGCGCCGTGACCTTGTGAAGATGCTAGAAGAGGGCAATGACGAGGATATGGGCGAATACGCCAAGATGATGACCGAGCAGTATAATGCAGATGGTACGCCCGTTAGTGTAGCAACTGCGAAAACCAAACGCGGTATTGACCAGAGCGTGATTATGTCGCGCATTGAGTATTTAGAAAATCGGGTGAAAGAATTGCAGGAAACCCATAACGGGATGATTGCAGATATTCGTGCAACGACAGGTGGAAAAATCAAAGAGTTTGAGACCATCATTGCGCGCACGGGGGTGAAGGCAGATGCACTGGTGCGTAGTGCGGAAGCAAAAATTAAGCGCGAAGAGCAAGCGCGCGAACGTTACAACCGTACACGCGAAGCGGCGAATGCAGACGAGCCTCGTGGGGGTCCGTATGTACCTGAGCGCACAGGAACGATGCTGCGCGAGACGGATACGAACCTTTATTTCAATATAAAAAGAATGATGGTCTTGAATGAGGTGGTTGGCGGTATGCCGCTTGCACGCCCCATAGGCAAGGCGCGTGTTACTTCGGGATATGGTACGCGGATTGACCCGTTCAATGGGCGCTTGGCGCAACATACGGGGCTGGATTTTGTAGGCAGCTATGGCACCGATATTCTTGCATCGGCGGATGGTGTGGTGAAGGATGCTGGCTGGCAATCTGGCTATGGTAAGGCGATTGATGTGACGCATGGGTATGGTTTCAGTTCCAAATATGCGCATTTGAGCGCGATTGTGGTGAAGCCAGGGCAGCGTGTGAAAAAGGGCCAAGTGATTGGTAAGCAAGGTTCGACAGGTCGTTCGACTGGTTCGCATTTGCACTATGAGGTGCGGTACAATGATAGGCCGCTTAATCCTAAAAACTTTTTAACGGCGGCAAATTAATATGTTCAGACGTTCAAGCAGTCCTAAATCTTCTGGTGCCTCGCAACGCGGCAGATCGCCTTCGGTGATTTCGGCGGATATGAATGTGCTCGGCAATATTGTGTCGGAAGGTATTTTGGATATTGACGGACGTATTGAAGGCAATGTGCGTTGCCACACGGTGAGTGTGCGCCCGAATGGCCGCGTGCGTGGTGATGTGACCGCTGATGTGGTGATGATTCACGGCGAAGTGCAGGGCTTGGTGAAAGCGCGCAGCGTGATGCTGTATGCCACCGCGCGGGTGACGGGCACGATTATGCATGAATCGCTTACCATTGAAGATGGCGCGTTTGTGGATGGGAAATTCAAGCGTACCGATAAGGTGTTCTTGGATGAGACGATGCCAGCGGCGATTTCGTATGTGCCAACGCTTGATAACAGCTTCATGAACGACAACCACAGTGATGAACCGCCTAGCGAAGACGAGATTAGGGTGTTGGAGAATTTGCGGTTGATTAGTTAGTGGCTTTTAAATAGCCCAGAAGAACAGGGTGGTTCTGAGTTAGAACTGATTCAAAAATACGATGCCACATCCAGCAGTACTATTAGTAAGCAGATACTCGCTATCATAATCTGTTGC
>JAIXZB010000209.1 GCA_027489915.1 Rickettsiales bacterium
GCATCATTATAAATAATGTATTTTTACTTACTATTACCGCTACCATATTGCTTTCCATATTAGCGCCACTGATACTTACATTGCTTAAACTTCCTACCATTACTGTTGGCGCCCCCTATTTTAATACCATCTTTTTCCCCCTCACCGCTCCGCTTATCTTGCTTGCAGGTATTGGGCCGCTAGTGCCATGGCAGAACATTACTCGCGAGTTGTGGTGGCAGCGAATTTCGCCTTTGCTGATGTTTGCGGCGGCGGCTGCAATGATAGTATTCATGATTGCTGAACGCAGTGTATTGCTAGGTATGATTGCAGCAGCGCTGACCTCATGGCTTGCATCTGCTACCGTGTGGCAGGCGTTCAGACGCTATAACGCCATCGCTGTAATGGAGGGAGAGTCTGCGTTTACGCGCCTTATTCGCTTTCCTCTACAGCAGGCAGGAACCTTAACTTCGCATTTTGGCCTTGCCGTTCTATGCGGCGCCATTGCGCTTACCTCTCTCTCTAACGATCGTTATGAAGCATCACTGCCAAAATCGGGGAAACTTATATTTGGTAATTACACACTTGCCGTTAAGGAGGCAGGCAAAACGGTTCAGGATAATTATGAATCACGTCATATCAGCTTTTCTGTAAGCGCAGATGGGAAAAAACTCACCACACTCACGCCAGAGATTCGCTATTACCCCGCACGTAAAATGGAAACCAGCGAAGTCGCCATCGATAGTACTCTATGGCGCGATGTATATTTGGTGATTGGCAGGCAAGATACGGTTGGCAAGGGTAACGCCAATATCGGAGTCAGGCTATATGTCACACCGGGGATGTTTTTCCTGTGGTCGGGTTTTGCGCTTATAGCAGCGGGGGGAATGATTAGTTTGATTGCACGGCTTAACAACGCTCGCAAGGAAGTGTTCTGATGCGGTTTGTTCCGTTCATTCTGTTTATCTGCTTTAGTGCTCTTGCGGCAGTATCGCTGTTGCGCCTTCAAGAACATAGTACGTCTGCAAGCCCATGGATTGGCCACACACTTCCAACGTTCTCAGCGCATCTTCTTTCAGATGGCGAGGTTGCCCCCAATACATCGGCAGTGATTACGGCGCAACCAACCATCATCAATATCTTTGCGTCCTGGTGCGCGCCCTGTGTGGTGGAGCATCCGCTTTTAAAAACACTCGCTAAGGAATCCAAAATCACCCTTGTCGGTATTGCGTGGAATGATACCGAAGATAAGGTGCAGGCATTTCTCTCAAAACATGGCAATCCTTACAACCACGTTTATCTGGATAATGGCACGGGAGCGGCACTTGCGCTTGGCATTCGGGGTGTACCAGAAACCTTTATTGTGGATGCAGAAGGTGTGGTGCGTTTTCACAGCGCAGGCCCCCTCACCGCTGATATGATTGCGCGCGAAGTGCTACCCTTGCTTGAGGCCATAGCTCCATGAAGCTTACTGTTCTGACATTCATCTGTGCTTTATTAGCACATTCGGCACTCGCCATAGGCATCGACACTCCGCTTGCCTCCTCCTCCCAAGAAGCACAGGCACAAAAACTCTTTACCGAGCTGCGTTGCATTGTATGTGCTGGACAAACACTTGCAGATTCCGAAGTATCGCTGGCGCGGGACATGCGGCTGCAAGTACGCACCATGATTCACGCAGGTGCAAGTGATGATGCAATCCTAACCTATTTTGTCGAGCGCTACGGACAGGAAGTGCTTACCTCGCCACCTACCAAGGGAGCTGTGGCATTTTTATGGGTACTACCTATTTTTATTTTGCTGATTGCTTGTCTATTTTTATATGCATCGCTACGGGCACAAAAAGAAAAAAGCTATTAGTTCCAACGCACTAGAACATTATACACTTGTAATATCACATTACTAGTATTGAGAGCAGTGCATGCTATATTGCACACTAAGTAAAACGAGGAGATAGTGATATGAGCAATACACGCATTTTACTGGTAGTTACCTCTTCAGATCGTATGGGAACCGCACCTGAACCCACAGGTCTATGGCTGGAAGAATTTGCAGCCCCCTATTACGTATTTACCGATGCACGCTGCGATGTGGTGGTTGCTTCACCAAAAGGCGGCAAAGCTCCTCTTGATGCACGTAGCTCTGAAGAATCCTCGCAGACCGCCTCAACACGCAGGTTTGCGGCAGATAGCAAAGCGCAATCAGCTATCGAAAATACCCTTAAACTCGAAAGCGTAAGCCTCTCAGAGTACGACGCAGTTTTCTTCGCAGGTGGCCATGGCACCATGGATGATTTCGCAACCGATGATGCGGTGAAAGCGACCGTTGAATCGTTTTATGCCGCGTCCAAGCCTGTTGCATTCGTGTGTCACGGCCCTGCAGCACTTGTACGCGCCGTCAAAAAGAATGGCGAGCCACTCATTAAAGGCAAGCAATTCACCTGTTTTACCGATTCAGAGGAAACAGCTATAGAGCTACACACAGTCGTTCCTTTTATGCTTGAATCTAGCTTGATTGAACAAGGTGGCAAAAGCCATAGCGCAGAAAACTTTGCTGCGAATGTAGTGGTGGATGGTATACTTATCACGGGTCAAAACCCTGCCTCTTCGATTGGGGTTGCAGAATCGATTATCCACCAGCTTCGTATGCGTCAGGCAGCATAAGAAATCACCGCATTGGCAACACTTTCGCAGCTTCTTTTTAGTAAACGTTTTGGTGCAATGATTTCTTGCACCTGCCTAAGTGCGTTTAATCAAAACTTCTTCAAAAATGCGTTTACTATTTTGCTTACATACCGCTTAGCGGATTCTTCGGGGTATAGTGCGGAAACCCTCATCAGTATTGCCTCCGCACTTTTTATCATCCCGTTTTTTCTGTTCTCTGGTATCGCGGGCAATATCGCAGATCGTTATCCAAAACAACAAGTGGTGTATGTCCTAAAAATCATTGAAGTGCTACTATATGTGGCAGCGTTTAGTGTCATTATAAGCGGCAGTATTACGGGTATGCTCATTGTGCTAGGGTTAATTGGCACACAAGCAACGTTCTTCAGCCCTGTGAAATATGCAATTCTGCCTGCACTCCTAAAAGAAGAGGAAATGATTGCAGGTAATGGCATCAATGAAGCAGGTACGTATATAAGTATCCTTTTCGGAACGATGTGTGGTGGGCTTTTGATTCTTAAAGAAAACGGTCCTTATTATGTTGGCATCCCGATGATTCTGCTCGCCATCATAGGTGTATGGGCAGCGAAGCATGTGCCAAGCAATGAAAAGGGTAACGCGACGCTGCCCCTCTCACTCAATCCCTTCACAACAACATGGGTAATGCTGAAGGGGGCTTTTGCAAATCATCGTATTTTTATGGGAATTCTAGGGATTTCCTGGTTCTGGACATTGGGTGCACTCTATCTCATGCAACTGCCAATTTTTGGCAAAAATATTCTCGGGGTGAATGAAGAAGTTATCACCTATCTCTATGCATTATTCTCGATTGGGATTGGGATTGGCTCCCTGCTTTGCCATGTGTTACTTAAAGGTGCGGTGCGTATGACGTATGTTCCTTGGGCGATTTTTGGGATGTCGCTCTGTGGTGCAGATATGTGGTGGGCCACCGGAGGAATGCAGCATACCAGCGACGTATTTCAAGGCTTCTCTGA
>JAIXZB010000081.1 GCA_027489915.1 Rickettsiales bacterium
TCATGCTGTTTACATCAAATACCGCAAGCGCGAACGATTCACCAATCTGTTCATTCAGCAGCAATAACTGCCTACGCGGCACCGCAGCTAGCGCCGCAGGCGCACAATGCAACGCCACCCCACTAGCCACCCCCGCCAGCAAAAACCGCGCCATTTCTCTGCGTGAAATCATCATAAATACAGTATTTTTATACCGCATTTAACACCCAACAGCAAGACAAGCAAAAATGCAAAATCCCAAAGGCTCCAAAAGTGCCCAGATGCTAGAAGTCGCCTAGCGCAGGGAGGGCGTATAGCAACGCTACACAACAGAGCGAGCCACGCAAGACGACAACGCAGATGGGTACTTTTCGAGCCGTCTTACATCGGCAAATTATCGTGCTTCTTCGCTGGATTCTCCAACACTTTCTCACGCAACATCGCAAGCGCTCTGCACAAACGCCAACGCGTATTCTGCGGGCGAATCACATCGTCCAAATACCCACGCGCTGCGGCCACAAACGGTGAAGCGAAATTATCGCGGTAGCTTTCCACCGCTGCCGCCACTTCATCTTTAGTTTCATATTTGCCTTTGAAAATAATCTCAACCGCACCTTCAGGCCCCATCACCGCAATCTCAGCCGTCGGCCATGCGTAGTTGATGTCATTACGCAAATGTTTCGAGCCCATCACAATATACGCCCCACCGTAAGCCTTACGCGTAATCACGGTCAGTTTGGGCACGGTCGCCTCAGCATAGGCATAGAGCAGCTTCGCACCATGGCGAATCACGCCGTTATGCTCTTGGCTGGTGCCAGGCAAAAACCCGGGCACATCCACGAAGGTAATAATCGGAATATTGAACGCATCACAAAACCGTACAAACCGTGCTGCCTTGCGGCTCGCATCTATATCCAAGCACCCAGCGAGCTCCATCGGCTGGTTGGCCACAATACCCACCGTGTGCCCTTCCATCCGCGCCAGCCCAATAATGATATTCTTGGCAAACTCAGGGTTAATCTCAAAGAAATCACTTTCATCCACCACCCTGCGCACCACCTCATACATATCATAAGGCTTGTTCGGGTTCTCAGGAATCAGCGTATTCAGCGCCATCTCCACGCGGTCAGCCGGGTCATCCGTTGGACGCACAGGCGGCTTGCTGCGGTTGCTTCCAGGTAAAAAATTAATCAAGCGGCGCACCTGCAGCAGCGCTTCAATATCATTATCGTAAGCAAGGTCGGCTACCCCCGTATGCTTTGCATGCACATTGGCACCGCCCAAATCTTCCTGACTCACTTCCTCATGCGTCACGGTTTTCACCACATCAGGGCCCGTCACAAACATATAGCTCGAACCGCGCACCATTACCGTAAAATCCGTCAGCGCTGGCGAATACACAGCCCCCCCCGCACATGGTCCCATAATCACCGAAATCTGTGGCACCGCACCCGATGCCAGCACGTTGCGCTGGAAAATCTCGCCAAATCCCGCAAGCGAATCCACCCCTTCCTGAATCCGCGCTCCGCCCGAATCATTGATACCAATAATCGGCGCGCCCATTTTCATCGCCATATCTTGCAGCTTGCAAATCTTGCGCGCATTGGTTTCCGAAAGCGAGCCGCCGAGCACCGTAAAATCCTGGCTATACACATAGACCAAGCGGCCATTCACCATGCCGTGCCCTGTCACCACCCCATCGCCAGGTACCTGCTTATCCGCCATGCCAAAATTGGTGCAGCGATGCTCGACAAACATATCATATTCTTCAAACGTATCCGGATCGAGCAACACCTCAAGCCTCTCACGCGCGGTCAGCTTGCCTTTGCCATGCTGCGCCTCTATGCGGGCATATCCCCCACCAATACGCGCTTCTTCGCGTTTTTGTTCTAGCTCTTTAATTACGTCGATTACAGCCATGAAAGCCCCGTCATCCGTTAAAACTGGCGCGTTTTAGCACCCTTCATATCAAGCACAAAGCACTATCGGCATAGCGTGGGGATAAAAGGATACAAACAATTAATAAACAGTGGCTTATCTGCCATTCATCGAGAAGGATAATGCGCAGTTCTGCCCCGATTCATTCGACACAGAATAACTATAGGTTGCATTGTTAACATTACCATTATCAAAACAGGTCGTAGCCGATGCCGCAACCGCAGGATACGCCCCTGCCGCAATATACCCACCCGCATTGGCGTAAGGATAGCCCGTAGTCCACGAAATACTCGCATTTTGATATTCCGCTTTGATGCTTCCAGTATTAGGCAATCCATCATCCGTTTTAGTATCCATACGAAACGCATCCCCCACTGGCATCGTCGCGCTCGAATACACCGTATCCCCAATCGCAGTCACTGATGATACACCAAAGAAACTCTGCTGCGCCCTGCTCCACACATAAACATAATGGCTATTTATCTTGCCCTTAGGCAACAGCTGATCATTGGTAAATGCTCCAGGCGCAGTCACAGGGGCAGCGCTAAAATCGCCAGATATCAACCCTGCACGTTGCAAGTCAGACCAGAACACCACAGCTTCCCCAGCACCACCACTTATCTGCTTTTCACATCCCGAGGCGCTATTGCAATCCACCGATTCAATAATTCCATCGCCATCCCCCTGCCCGGCAAAAGCACCACGTGTCTTAAATCCAAGGTTATTGGCAGGATTAGCGGGCAAATCTCCTGGCAAGCCAAAATACTTGTCACGGAACGTATTCACTGCAACCCTGTATTCATTAATCTGCGACATCTGTGAGCGTAACTCTGCTGCACGAATAAGCGATTGCCCTGCTAAAATACCGCCCGTGAGCAGCCCAAGAATCACCAGCACAATACTTAATTCTACTAGCGAAAAAGCCTTGCGCGAAGCGTACATACACAATCCAGAACATACTGATTATTTAACCAGCACTATATCATGCAGTGCAGCAAAAAACACCAACTATTATAAATGGCTCAGCCACCGCACACACGCGCGCATATCGCGTAATTTTGCATCCCACATCACATCAGCTTCCGCATCTTTGCCCCAGCGCTCTTGCTGATACTCTTCATCCAGCCTGCAGGCATAAATGGCGGCATCAAGCGTCACCAGCCGCTTCCATACCGCAAGCGATAGCAGCACCGAACCCATTAGCGGCACCAGCATCGCAAGCGCTGCCGCCTCATAGACATTCGCGGTTTCAAGCAACGCAGCAATTGCATCAAGCGATGCCTGCGGCTGCGGCACAGGAATCACCCCTGTCGTCGTCACCATCTTAATACCAAACTCTTCAAGCGCGCCCAGCACGGGGTCCCAATGCTGCACCTGCAATGCGCGCAATTCCTCCTCGCGCCCGCGGTGACACAGCAAATCCGTTTCCGCATACAGCATCGCATTTTGCATCACTGCCACGCGTTCTGTGCCCATGCGGTCAATCGCAATGTTCGCAAGGCGCGTGTAAGGCATGGCGTCTGGCACAATCGCATCCACCACCGCGCGCCATTCCTCCGCCACCAAAGTCGCAAGCGCCTCACTCGGCAGCACTAGCGGTTTCTTGGCAATCGTCTTCAACTGCCGCCCATCGAGCAACACCGCAACTCCACCCTCGCGCTTCTCAGTTGTCACCTCCGAATAAAACCGCTTCGGCAACGGACTGGCGTAATCTTTTTTCATGCAGCCACAGGCTTTTCTGTAATAGCAGTAATCTTAAACAGTAGCGTCATAATCAAATGAAGAACTTCTGCATCCTCTTCGTTAAGCGCTGGTTCAAAGAGGGAATTAACCTCGAACAAATCATGCGCAGTAGGAACGGTAACAATGATCTTATCGTCAAAACATTCAATCTGAACACTGCGGTTAATCGCCGCAACCTCCATCATGATACAATCTGCCTTCGTAACGTCTACACCATGCCCAAAAGTATTTGCATATTCACGTTCAGAAGGAAGCTGCCGAGAATGTCTTCTTGGCTCCCAATGAATCACTGCATTGGTTGCATGTGCAAGCCTATCATCCCAATGTTGTTTCTGAAGTTTGAGCCCCTGAAGCTTATCATGTAACAACAGTACAATATCAAGCACCTTGGGAGAGCTTAGCCATTTAGCCTCTAAAGCATTAGTGCTAAACATTTCAAATCGTGACTCGTATAAATCATCTAA
>JAIXZB010000024.1 GCA_027489915.1 Rickettsiales bacterium
GGTGATATGCGTTTATTGATTGTTGGAACATTAAGTGGGCAAATTGGGCAGGCCAGCCAGATAGCCAGAGACCGGGGCGCTAAAGTGTCTCAAGTGTCTGATATAGATCAGGCACATGCCATGCTGTGTGATGGCCATGGCGCTGATGTAATCATGGTGGAAGTGAGCCTTGATATTGCTCGCCTTATAGCACTGATGAAAAGCGAGCGTATTTCAACACCAGTGATTGCTTGCGGCATTGAAGCCGATGCTAAAATTGCAGCCGCGGCTATTCGTGCAGGCGCTAAAGAATACATTCCTCTTCCACCAGATGAAGAACTGATTGCGGCTGTACTTGAAGCGATATCGGAAGAAAGCCATTCGGTAATTCATGGCTCTGAAATTATGCGCCGCACTTTGGCTATGGCCGATCAAGTCGCACCATCGGAGGCAAGCATTTTAATTACGGGCGAATCTGGCACCGGAAAAGAGGTGATTGCGCGCTACATTCATCGCAAGAGCGCGCGTGCAAGCAAGCCTTTTATTGCGGTTAACTGTGCAGCAATCCCTGCAAATCTGATGGAATCAGAATTATTTGGCCATGAAAAAGGTGCCTTTACTGGTGCGCTCAACCGCCGCATTGGTAAATTTGAAGAAGCGAACAACGGTACATTATTGCTCGATGAAATCAGTGAAATGGATATTGGCCTGCAATCGAAATTACTACGCGCCATACAAGAACGTGAAATCGACCGCGTGGGCGGCACGAAACCCGTTAAAGTGAATATTCGTATTCTTGCAACATCAAACCGAGATTTAGAGGCTGAAGTAAAAAAAGGTACGTTCCGCGAAGATTTATATTACCGCTTAAACGTCATCAGCTTTCCTTTGCCAAAACTGGCTGATAGACTTGATGATATAGCGCCTTTATCGCAGTATTTTATCGAGAAATATTCGAAAGCAAACGGAGTTGCCGTGCGCCCTCTTTCTGCAGAAGCTTTGGCAAAACTGCGTGCCTATGATTGGCCTGGAAATGTTCGCCAGCTTGAAAATATCATTCATCGCTCTGTGCTTATGGCACAAGGTAACTACATAGATGAGAATGCTATTTTACTCACGGGTAAATTAACGGCAACACCTGCAGCAGATACAGTCTCGCCGCCCCCCTCTTCTGTTGCGCCGATTGGCGGCACTGCTTCACCTAACCGTAGTAACATGGTGGGGCGTACCGTTGAAGATGTAGAGCGTGAACTGATACTAGACACATTAGATTACTGTTTAGGTAACCGCACACAAGCTGCGAATATTCTTGGAATTTCGATTCGCACGCTGCGTAATAAAATCAAGCAGTACTCTGATGGTGAAACTATGCGTTCAACCGGAACCTGAAAAGAGCATTCGTGGCAGAACCTAGCAACGCATTAACCCGTATGAATTTCAGCGCCATGGGGCGCGGTGCGGGTATTACAATGCGACGCATGGATATCCTATTTGCCCTTGGTATTGTTGGAATCCTGACAGTTCTGGTTATTCCCGTCCCCCCTCTCTTTCTCGATTTGTTGCTGGGTGCATCTTTCACACTATCGATAGTGATTCTGATGACGGCATTGTTTGTCGATAAACCGCTGCAAATGAGTTCATTTCCTACCATTCTGCTTATTTCAACATTGCTGCGCTTAGCGCTTAACATTGCCACTACACGACTTATTTTATCTCACGGCCATGAAGGAGAGCATGCAGCAGGTGAAGTTATTCAGGCATTTGGCGGCTTAATTACAGGTGGTTCTGTACTCATCGGTGCCATTATTTTTGCCATTCTTACCATCATTAACTTTGTGGTGATTACGAAAGGTTCTGGTCGTATCGCAGAGGTATCGGCTCGCTTTAGTCTTGATGCAATGCCAGGCAAGCAAATGGCAATTGACGCCGATTTATCCGCCGGACTTATTGAAGAAAAAGAAGCAAAAAAACGCCGCAAGGAACTTGAAGATGAAAGTACGTTCTTCGGTGCAATGGACGGAGCAAGCAAATTCGTGCGAGGCGATGCCATCGCTGGACTTTTGATTACATTCATTAACCTCATTGCAGGTATGATTATTGGTATTGCCATCAACGATTTGGAATTTGCGGTTGCTGTTGAAACCTACACCAAGCTTACGATTGGTGATGGATTAGTGTCGCAAATACCGGCACTTATCGTATCCACCGCAGCAGGTATGCTTGTAACCAAGGCGGGGGTCGATGGAACTTCGGACAAGGCAGTACTGGGGCAATTAGCACGCATGCCAGCACCGCTAGGGGTAACAAGCTTTCTGCTTTTTGCATTTGCATTAGTGCCTGGCATTCCAATGCCGCCATTTTTAATGCTTGCATGCTTATTGGGCTACATTGCTTTCGCCCTCAATAAGACCAATAAAGAAAAGAAATTGGCAGAAGGCGGCGCCGAAGGTTTAACGCTAGATGCATCGGGTGCAATGACACCTGACGGCAAGCCAGCAGAAGAAATTATGGCAGATACATTGCGTATCGACACACTTCGGCTGGAGCTTGGTTATGGTTTGTTGCCACTGATAAATTACCAGAAAGGTCACCGCTTGACCGAACAAATCAAAGCATTGCGCAAGCAAATAGCCAGAGAACTAGGCTTCGTTATGCCTCCCGTTCGGATTCAGGATAATATGCAGCTTCCGGCAAATACCTATGTGATTAAGGTAAAAGAAGTAGAAGTAGCGCGCGGAGATATTCGCCCAGATATGCTACTTGTGATGGACCCTGCGGGCGGAAAACTGACCTTGCCTGGGGAAGATACAGTGGAACCAACGTTTGGATTGCCTGCGATGTGGGTAACAGAAAATTACAGAGAGGAAGCCTTGTTCCGTAACTACACTGTGGTGGACCCTCCCACTGTAGTAACCACACATCTTACTGAAATCATTAAGGCAGATATGGCTGAAACGCTTTCATATGCTGAAACCCAGAAGCTACTTGATGAACTTGGGAAAGAGGAACAAAAACTTATTTCAGAAACTATTCCTGGTCAGATTTCGGTGAGCGGAGTGCAGCGCATTTTACAAAATCTACTCAGCGAACAAATTTCGATACGCGATTTACCAACAATCATGGAAGCCGTATCGGAAGCATCGCGCGTGACACAGAATGTAACACTTATTACAGAACATGTGCGCATGCGCTTAGCGCGCCAAATTAGCCACCAAATTACTAGCGAGGAAGGGTACATCTCTATCCTTGCCATGTCCCCTGCGTGGGAGCAGGCGTTTCTTGAATCCCTCTCAGGTGAAGGGGAAGAGAAAGTATTGGGCATGGCTCCAAGCCGTATACAGGAATTTATCAGCGCGGTTCGTACAAAATACGATCAGTTGGCAATGCAGGGAGAAGTACCGGTGTTACTTACCAGTCCGACAATCAGACCCTATGTTCGCTCGATTATCGAAAGGTTCCGGCCACAAACACTTGTTGTCTCACAAAATGAGATTCATGCACGTGCACGCATAAAAACCGTTGGCACGTTATAGGTAGCGCATTATGCGGATGAAACAGATAGAAGCCCCCTCGATGCAAGAAGCGATGCAAATTGCACGCCGCACACTTGGTGTGGATGCGGTAATGCTGAGATCTGATAAAAAACCCACAGGCATTGTAGTGACGTTTGGTGTGGAAGAGCTAGATGCACTTATCGAAGATACAGCACCACCCATGCAATTTAAGCACCCCTCAATGATCAAGAATCAAGATCATGCAACAATTCAGCTAATTGAAAAAACATTGGCATGGCATGGTATCTCGCAGAGGCTGATAAAAACAATAAGCACCACTGCTCAGGCTTACGCTTCCTCAAAACGAGGAACTCTGGATGAAGCCGAAACATTACTCTCCGAAACATTGTCGGCTATACTCACTTTTAAACCCATAAGTTCGATAAACACACTTAAACCTATCATGCTGGTAGGAACGCCAGGGGCTGGAAAAACTTTTGCTATTTCAAAATTGATGGCGGATGCCGTAAAGCGTAAAGCAAAGCTTCGAGTAATAACCACCGATAGTTCGCGTGCTGCGGCATATGATCAACTTGCGGCATTCACACAAATCATGAATATCTCACTAGAGATGGCAGATAATCCTGAAATCTTATCGCGCGCACTCACTAATGCACAGGGCTGTGAAGTGCTGATTGATACTGCAGGCTGCAATCCCTATCATTTTGAAGAACTAAAGCAGCTAGGAGAGCTTGCCAAGCTTCGCCTGATTGAACCAGTGCTAGTATTACCTCTGGGTATTGATGCAGCAGAAGCGCAAGAAGTAGCGGGTGTATTTGGATTTTTAGATATTGAGCGCTTTTTCATATCGCGCACGGATTGCGCGAGACGCTTTGGCGGGGTGCTTGCCGCAATGGAAACAGGTGATTACGCGTTATCTAACGTCAGCGATTCACTGAAGGTTGCTGATGGCTGCCCTGCCCTCACCCCTAAAAAACTTGCGCAGCTTCTGCTGCGCCCAACCCGCGAACGAACGAGCTAACCAAAGGACCATACCATGAATATGACTGAAAAACCCGATAATATTATCGCTATTGCTTCTGGAAAAGGCGGTGTAGGAAAAACATGGTTTTCCATCACGCTTGCACATTTGTTTGCACGAGCTGGTAGAAACACGCTCTTGTTTGATGGCGATATTGGCCTAGCAAACGTGGATGTGCAGCTTGGACTCACCCCACAACGCGATTTAGGCGCTGTATTTTCAGGGCAATGCAAACTCACCGATGCAATAATTAAGCAAGCGCAACCCAACCTTGATATTATCGCGGGACGCTCTGGCTCGACTAGCCTTGCAAGCTTAGGTATTCAGAAAATGGAACCTGTGGGCGAGCAATTGCTCGCACTTGCTTCAAGCTATGATTTTGTCATTCTCGATTTAGGCGCAGGCATTGAACAACACGTCCAGTATTTAACCTCGCTAGCTAACAAAGTTATCGTTGTCATTACGGATGAACCAACTTCACTTACCGATGCATATGCTTTTATTAAACTCTGCGTAACGCGCGATACAGGCCCTCAGGTGCAGGTAGTGGTAAATCAAGCCGCTTCACAAAAAGAAGGTGAAAAAACATTCGATACAATCAATCGCGCCTGCACGAACTTCCTTAAATTCTCACCTACATGCCTTGGTGTTGTCCGTAAAGACAACAAAGTGCGTGATGCAATTCGCCAGCAAACATCGCTCGTGGTTACGGCGCCACATACAACGGCTGCTACCGATGTTGCCACTATATCCATCAAGCTTTTACGCAAAGAATGAAGGATTGATGCGTCATGATTGATATTACAGGCATCAAAACACTCGTGACGATAGAACCGCTTAGCGTTACCAATACTTCGCAGAATTCAACGCAGACCCCAAATCCATTATCAAGTGTTACGAATGGAACCTTTCTCGACGGGTTTGTGGTGAATAGAAACGCACAAAATCAGCCAATCCTGCGAACCAGTGCAGGTGATGTTTTGGTTAACACGCCGTTATTCATTAGAACAGGAACTGAGGTCACCATTAAAGTAGATAATACGCAACCCAACCTAGCGCGTATTATTACTATTGACGGAAAGACTCCCGAGCTTTTTGCTGAGCAGGTGCGCGCCAATGCGAATGCAACCTCAAGTGATTCTCTGTCATCGCAATTAGCATCTGCAGTAAACAATAACAGCTCGACCCCCAAACCAGTATTGCTTCAAGGCATGATTTTACAATTAGTCGCGCGGGATAACCTTCCGCCAAGCATTGCTGATGCGGTATTTAGGGCGCTTGGAATTAACAAAACCATGCGTCCCACTTCATCTAACCAACCTGCAATACCACTTTCCATTTTGCTTCAATCCATAACGGTACCAACAGTAAAAATGCCTGAAGCCCAGCCTATCTCATCAAATTCAGAAACCCCAGCTTCTACTCAAACCGTATTATCGCAACCTCCTTCATCTACAGATGGAGTCGATATCATACAAAATATTGCAAAATCGCCCATGCAAAAAACGCAAACAGCAGAGGGAAAAGTTAAGCCAGAAGCTTTAAGAACTCAGGATACAAAACTTCCAATTACCGCTGAGACAAATAAGACAATTCAGAATATTGCCTTTGATAAAAATGAGGCGAATTATACATCGCAAAAAACTGGAATTGCCACAAATGCGTTTGCACCTAACAACGCAACACCTGCTTCTACCGTTAAGGGAAACACAAACGCACAAATCATCCAGCAAGTCGCACCGCAAGCTTCTTCAGATGCTGTGTTGTTAGCTAAAACACAAAATACCAATCTGACAAAGCTGACAGCAAACGAACCGCACGTCGCAATCAACACAGACGCAAATCAACAAGCGCCAGTAAAGCAAGCTATAGCATCAACCACTTCGTTCGCACCGATAGAAATAAAAGATAGCCAAACAGTCAGACTTCAAGGCCTAGTTATTGGACAGGAGCAGCAGACAGACACAATCCTTCACACGCAAATGGGAAGCATTCGTATATTTACGCCTAAGCCTCTTCCAACAGGTTCTTTGGTAACCATTGAAGTGACTGCATCTGCTGTGCAAAATGCGTTGGTGAATACAAATTTTGAAAGTCTTGAAACAAACCACAATATAATGCGCGATTGGGCTGTTTTATCAGAATTATTGCAAGATACACAGCGTCAGGATGCAACTGGTTTTCATGGCATGATGTCAAAAATCATTCCCTCAACAGGTAAAAACCTGACCCAGTCCATGATGTTCTTCTTGAGCGCACTTAAAGGCGGCGATTTTAAGCAATGGATGGGAGGGAGCAAGAATATCGATGCGCTTGAAGCAAAATATGGCGATTTACTAAAAAAAATTGCTTCTGAATTTCAAACCCTACAGCAAGCGTTTACTGAACCCAATCAGCAGAATTGGGTAAGTACATCTATACCGATTATGCATGATAATAGACTGGAGCAAGCACGCCTGCACATCAAGCAAGAGGCTGAAAGTGAAGTAGCGACGGCAATGACGCATCACAGGCAAGACGTTTCGGCTCCCCTTCTGTCTGCA
>JAIXZB010000178.1 GCA_027489915.1 Rickettsiales bacterium
GCTGTTGTTTTTGGAGTCGGAAAATCCTGAAAAAGAAATTGCGATGTACATTAACTCGCCTGGTGGTGTGGTGACTGCAGGTTTGTCGATTTATGATACGATGCAATATATCAAGCCTGCGGTTGGTACGTTGTGTATTGGTCAGGCTTGCTCAATGGGGTCGTTATTGCTTGCTGCGGGTGCGGCGGGCAAGCGCTTTGCAACGCCGAATGCGCGGGTGATGATTCACCAACCTTCGGGCGGTTTCCGTGGTCAGGCATCGGATATTGAGATTCATGCGCAAGAGATTCTGACGCTGCGCAAGCGTTTGAACGATATTTACGTGAAGCATTGTGGCCAGAAACTGCCTGTGGTTGAGAAGGCTATGGACCGCGATAACTTTATGGCGGCGGAAGATGCGAAGAAGTTCGGGCTTATTGATGATATCGTCGCAAATCGTGATGAAGCAGAAAAAAGCAAGAAATCGAAATAATTGGCATTAAATTTGAATTGATAACTGGTATAATACAGGTAGAGGCCAGACATGAATAAACCACGCGAATCCAAAAACACACGCTATTGCTCGTTTTGTGGCAAGAGCGAACACGAAGTGCGCAAGCTTATTGCTGGTCCTACCGTGTTCATTTGCGATGAGTGCGTGGAATTATGCGTGGATATTATCCGCACGGCGGATAAATCGACCGTTACGACGGAATCGACCGAAGGTTTGGCATCACCGCAGCAGATTCGTAAGGTGCTGGATGATTATGTGATTGGTCAGGACCGTGCGAAGAAGGTGCTTTCGGTGGCTGTTCATAACCACTATAAGCGTTTGGCTATCATGGAGAAGAGCAACGAAGTTGAGATTGCAAAATCCAATATTCTGCTCGTTGGCCCTACCGGTTCGGGTAAGACGCTGCTTGCGCAGACACTGGCGCGTATTCTGGATGTGCCATTTACGATGGCTGATGCGACCACGCTTACGGAGGCGGGGTATGTCGGAGAGGATGTGGAAAACATTATTCTGCGCTTGCTGCAGGCCGCTGATTATAACGTCGAGCGTGCGCAAAAAGGTATCGTGTATATCGATGAAGTGGATAAAATTTCACGTAAATCCGAGAATCCATCTATTACCCGCGACGTTTCGGGTGAGGGTGTGCAGCAGGCCCTGCTGAAGATTATGGAAGGCACGGTTGCTTCGGTTCCGCCGCAGGGTGGGCGTAAGCATCCACAGCAGGAGTTTTTGCAGGTGGATACGGCAAATATCCTGTTCATCTGTGGTGGTGCGTTTGCGGGTGTTGAGAAGATCATTGCGCGCCGTCAGAAGGGAACCAGCATTGGGTTTGGTGCCGATGTCCGCAATACCGATGAAGTGAAGCCAGGCGAAATGCTGCGCCAGCTTGAGCCAGAGGATTTGCTGCGTTATGGCTTGATTCCTGAGTTTATTGGCCGGTTGCCAGTGATTGCAACGCTTGATGATCTGGATGAAGCGGCGCTTAAGAACATTCTGACCGAACCGAAGAATGCGCTTATCAAGCAGTATCGCAAGCTGTTTGAGCAGGAAAATGCAGAGCTTAAATTCACCGATGATGCTTATAGCGCCATTGCCAAAAAAGCGATTGCTCGCAAAACAGGTGCACGCGGCTTGAGAGCCATTCTTGAAGAATTGCTGCTGGATTTGATGTATGATGTTCCTGGCCAAACTGACATTACCGAAGTAGTGATTAACGGTGATGTGGTGGAAGGCAAAGCGAAGCCTGTGATTTCTCATGACACCAAAAAAGCTGGTAAAAAAGCCTAGTTGGAAGTCTGTCTGTGCGGTTTGTGGATGAGATTGTTTGTTCCTTACCTAACCGTATGACGCTTCCTAGTGCGCTTTCTGATCTCTTAAATTGGATGGAGGATAATGGGTATGTTGCTAACATAAAAGCAACTAATGCGCGTTACGCTGATGTGTATCCTGTTGATTCACCTATTTGGACCCCGATGGGATTTCGTGCTGTTGATGGTGATCATGTAGCATGCTGGAATCGTGATAATGATCTTAGTGCGCGATTGGCTCCGATATTTCGTACAGGAGGAGATGGTTCCTACGCTGCTTTATGGTTAGACGATGAGGGCAAGACGCGTGTTGTGCATATGGGGTCTGGGTCTGGTTCGACGTATGCGGGGATTATGACGGATAATGTGATTGATTTTATTCGTTTGATTGCGATTGGCTATCAAGAGTTATGCTGGCCAGAAATTTATACAAAAACGCCTAAGCAAGTGCACAAAGAAAATGACTATGAAGATGTGGAGTATGTTCCACCGAAGGCATTGCAGTCATGGGTTAAGGAGCGTTTTAAAGTCACGATACCCAAGACTGCGTCTCAGATTATTAAACATACTACCGATATGGATGACCGCACATCGGATGATGCATTTTGGATGTATTACAGGGGGTATTCGAAGCAGGATGTTGTGAATTTGGGCGCGCCACCTCAAAGCCTTATTGAGGCATATGAGCGGATACTCCCGAGTGGTATGGTGCTGCCAGATGAGCTTAAGGCACTGTTTAATTGGTTTGCAGCTAACGGCTACAGTGATTCTGGTAAGAAGGGAGATGATTGGAGAGCTTCTCTGATTACGCGAAATGTTACCTCTAGCCCAGATTACTTTTTCTTTGCCAATAATGAATTCGTGAAGTCTTTTCCTAAATTAGCGGCGGGTAATTGTGTATTGCCCCTGTGTTATACTTTAAGGGGAGATAGTATTGGGGTATGGCTGGATGGTGAGGTTTATAAAACAGTACATATTTCTAAGGATGCCAAAGGATTTACAGGAGTTCTAACGCATTCAATTAAGGATTTTATTTGTCTTATTTCCATGGGCTATGATTCACTTTCTGATCCTAAGCTTTTCAAGAAATCGCCCGAGGAGTTGTACGTTGCTAGCTTTAAAAGCTTCATGAGTAAAAAAGAGTTGGCAGATTTTCTCAAAGAAGAGCCGTTCAGGACAGACGAGCGTTTACAAGCATGGGTTAAGAAAACATTTTCCATTGCCATCCCGCAGGTTGGATCGGATATAGTGGCATGTGCCGATAGAGGAAAACGCACATTTTCTGCTGATGTCTTTGTTAAGTATATGGAATCGCTTTAGTTGAATCTGTTGCGTTGCATCATGACGATTTGACCTTATCCTCCATAAGTGGTTACTTGCAGCTCCTTCATCCTCTAGCAGGAGCTTTAAGTGCATTCATCTGACGCTGTAGAAGTTAAACGTAAGTCATTATTTTCTAAATTATATGTGCAGGTGTTGATCGCTATCTTTATTGGGGTGGCGCTGGGGCATTTCAAGCCGGATTTGGCGCAGGAAATGAAGCCACTGGGGGATGCATTTATTAAACTCATCAAAATGTTGGTGGGGCCGATTATTTTCTGCACGGTGGTGACTGGTATTGCTTCGATGGATAATATGAAGCAGGCGGGACGCATTGGCATTAAGGCGATGATTTACTTTGCCATACTAAGCGGATTTTCGTTGCTTATTGGGCTTGTGGTGGCGAACACGTTTCAACCCGGTGCGGGTATGAATGTGGATGCTTCGAAGCTTTCGACGGAGGCGGTGGCGCAATATACGGGGGGTAAGGAAAAGACCGAATCGTTATCAGAGTTTTTACTGCATATTATCCCAAAAACAGCGGTGGATGCGTTTGCTTCGGGTGAAATTTTGCAGGTGCTGTTTTTTGCGCTGCTGTTTGCTGGTGCGGTGATGGTGATGGGCGAGAAGGCAAGGCCCGTGGTGAAGCTGATTGACCAGATGTCGCACATCTTTTTCACGATTATCGGGTTTATCATGAAACTGGCGCCGCTTGGCGCTTTTGGGGCTATGGCTTTTACGGTGGGTGCTTATGGCCTTGCGAGCCTTATTCCACTGGGCAAGTTGCTGCTGTGTTTTTACTTCACCTGCATCGTGTTTATCTTCGTGATTATCGGTGGCATCATGGCTTACACGGGGTTGAATATCTTTAAGTTTTTGTCTTACATCAAAGAAGAAATTTTTATTGTGTTTGGTACTTGTTCATCGGAAACGGTGTTTCCGCGCATGGTGGACAAGTTGACGGCGCTTGGCTGCCATAAATCTGTGGTGGGGATGGTGCTGCCCACGGGCTATTCGTTCAATCTTGATGGCACGGCCATTTATTTGACGATGGCGGCGATATTTCTGGCGCAGGCTACTAATACGCCTATGACGATTCAGGAAGAGCTGATTTTGCTTGGGGTGATGATGCTGACTTCCAAGGGGGCGGCAGGGGTAGTGGGAACGGCGTTTGTGGCGCTTGCGGCAACGCTTGCTGCGATTGGGCATATTCCTGTGGCATCGATTGCGCTGATTCTTGGCATTGACCGCTTTATGGCTGAAGGACGCGCGGTGACAAACTTGATTGGCAATGGTGCAGCAACCTTGTTTATTGCCAAACTTGAAGGTGCGCTTGATGTAAAACAGGCGCGCGCGGTTCTGGAGGGTAAAAAGCCAGCAACGCTCGAGACAGAAGTCAATTAGATTTATTCTGTGCAAGGGATGGAAAATTTCTTGCCAAGCCCTATATTGAGGAGGAGAATCATTACTCACCTCATCCAACGGTTTTTCCCATGACAACGTCTTCTGCCCAACTTTATCCCGTACTCCCACTGCGCGACATTGTCGTGTTTCCGGGAATGGTCGTGCCACTGTTTGTAGGGCGCGAGAAATCGGTGAAGGCGCTTGAATCGGTAGTGAAATCCAATAACCGCATTCTGCTGCTCTCGCAGAAAAATGGTTCGCAGGATATTCCGACACCGGAAGATTTATATACGATGGGAACCATTGCCACGGTGCTGCAGTTACTGCGTTTGCCTGATGGCACGGTGAAGGTGCTGGTGGAAGGTGTGCACCGCGCGAAGGTGGTGAAGTTTGTTGGCTCGGAAGATTATTATGAGGTGGAAGCCGAAGACATGGTTGAGCCTGTAGGCGACCCAGTGGAGACGGAAGCGATGTTCCGTTCGGTGATTACCAAGTTTGAAGACTATGTGAAGCTGAATAAGAAAATTCAGCCTGAAACATTGGGCGCTGTGAGCAAAATTACCAGCCCCAGTGTGCTTGCGGATACGGTTGCGGCCCATATGTCGATTGATATTCCTGCCAAGCAGGAGATTTTGGAGATTGGCAAAGTTTCTGAGCGCTTGGAGCATGTGTATGCGCTGATGGAGGCGGAGATTGGTGTGCTTAACACCGAAAAGCGTATCCGTAGCCGTGTGAAGCGCCAGATGGAGAAAACGCAGCGCGAATACTACCTCAATGAGCAGTTGAAGGCGATTCAGAAAGAGCTTGGAGAGATTGACGAAGGCCGCGATGAGATGAGCGAGATTGAAGACAAGCTCAAGAAAACCAAGCTCAGCAAAGAGGCGCGCGAGAAGTGCGATGCGGAGCTTAAGAAATTACGCACGATGAGTTCGATGTCGGCTGAGGCATCGGTGATTCGTAATTACCTTGATTGGATGACGACTATTCCGTGGAAAAAACTTTCCAAAGTGAAGCGCGACTTGAAAGAAGCCGAACGTGTGCTAGATTCGGATCATTATGCGCTGGAGAAGGTGAAGGAGCGCATTTTAGAATATCTGGCGGTGCAGTCGCGCACTAAATCTGTCAAGGGGCCGATTTTGTGCCTTGTTGGCCCTCCCGGTGTGGGTAAAACCTCGCTTGCACAATCGATTGCGAAGGCAACGGGGCGCACCTATGTAAAAATATCGCTTGGCGGTGTGCGTGATGAGGCAGAGATTCGAGGCCACAGACGCACCTATATTGGTTCGATGCCGGGTAAAATTATTCAATCGATGAAGAAAGCAAAATCGAGCAATCCACTGATGTTGCTCGATGAGATTGATAAGATGGGCAATGACTTCAGGGGCGATCCTGCGGCTGCATTGCTTGAGGTGCTTGATCCTGCACAAAATAAGCAGTTCAACGATCATTATCTCGAAGTGGATTATGATTTGTCGGATGTGATGTTTATCTGCACCGCAAACTCATTACGCATGCCGCAACCGTTATTGGATCGGATGGAAATCATTCGTCTGTCCGGTTATACGGAAGATGAAAAATTGCAAATCGTGCGCAAACATCTTCTTAAAAAACAGATTAA
>JAIXZB010000021.1 GCA_027489915.1 Rickettsiales bacterium
CACCGCCGCCACCACCACCGCCGCCACCTGTCTGACAGCTTACCTGACCTTGCCAGTCATATTCACTCGGATCCACCTGCCCGTTTTGAGCAAATCTCCAGAACTGCATTTTATTCGGCGATCCTTCAGACCCCTGAAACTCCGCCCAACATACTTCGGTTCCCAACATATCCTTGGCGGATTGGTCAATGAGATCCATCATGAAGGCGAGCATGATGAATAAAAATACGGGCTGTAAACTAAAGTTCAGCACGGCGTTGAGCCATGCCATGAAATAGTTTTTCGTTTTCTCGAATAACAAAAATACGATGAAAAATGGTGCCAAACCAAATAACAACGCTCGCGCCACATAACACACTGCATAGGTCTTCAGACATTTCACAAGCAACCCTATGAATGCCACCGAGGCAATCATCATAAGCCCGCCCATAGCCAAACCATAGGGGCCCGTGGTAATCGCACCCAGAATTTTAGCAACCGTTTCAGGCTTGATTACTTTTTCTGCAATTTTATCGAGCTCGGTAAATACAGCACCACCACCGCCTGCAGCGCCGCCACCTCCACCACCAGTGCCAGAGGTTTGACTGATAACATAACGGATTATATCATCCGAACCTTCCCTGAAGAATTTGACTGCCGTATCATTAAAAAATCCCCAACCAGCGGCGGAAGTCACTGCCACAACAATCGAAAGTTTGATTATTCGCACCAGCGCTTGCCCATAGGTAAGCTGCACTATGCCAATCATGAAAGCGATGCCGAATATAATAATAAATAACGTAAGCGATGCAGTTACAGCCTGCTGAAATCTTCCGTCACCCGTTATGCCATTATACAGCTTCACCATCGCTTCATTGACGATTTCTTTTAAGTAAGTCTCAATCTCCGTGAGAATGCCTTTGTTAGATTGGTTGGAATTTGCGTTCTGGTTCGTGCAGTTCTGATCGGCTGTTCCACCACCACTACTACCTCCGCTACTACCAATAAGCACATCGTTGGTGTAGTGGCCATAAACGGGGGTTGCAGCAGATGCCGTTTGCGCGGTTATCCCTAGCGTCATAATCGACACTACAGCTATCATCCAAAGAGTATTACGCATACACCACCTCATCACCGCAACCCATTAATAAAGCCTGAACCCAATTCACGGAAAGCCGTGGGAACACGCTGCATAAATTCCATTCCCGATGCACTGGATCCATCTCCATTTTGCATCGATTGCATCATTTTATTTTTAGCATTTTGCGTAGCGCCATCTATTTTCTTCTCAATGCTAGACAACGAAGACATAAGAGATCCTGCGCCTTGCCCTGCAATGTTCGTCACTGTCTGAATAATGACTTTTAATCCCTCGCCTAAAACCCATGCGAGCAGGAATAACGCCATTCCATTCGTGAAAATCTGCCTGAAGAAATCCTGTTTATTTTTAAATTTACCCATCGCTTTTTGCATATCGATATTAGGCACTTTAAAGCACAACCCCTGACCACCCGATTGCTGAGGCATGGCAGGGTTTGGAACAGATGCGCTTCTGAGCACGCTATTAGCATCATTACTTCCGCTGCTGCTCGAGCTTCCGCCCGAACCACCAGTACCGCCCTTCACACGATAGAAAATATTATTTAGTAAGGTTCCTAAGCATTCCGTGCGCATGCCCGTAATAGACTCACTGAAACTTTTCTCCATAGTCTTTTTGATGGCTTCTGCTTTGTCACCTTCGAATAAAACCTTGTTGTATATTGATAAGGCAAAAATACAGTAGCCGCAGACAAGAAGTGGCAGCAGAAATGCGCCAAAGAGAAGTTTAAGCCAATTTTCAAAATACTGCCTTGGTGCTTGTATAAGAATAAGTGGAATAAATATCGGGGAAATAATAACGGCAAAGCAACCTAGCATGAAGCCATTCAGGAAAGCAAATACGCCACGGAATACGAACGTTACCACACTTATCAGCACACCAAAAATACCCATGAAGGCTATAAGCCCAAATGAGCCGCCAAAGAAAAATCCTGCGGCCAAGCCAAAGATACTGGCAATGAGTGTTGCGTTGGCATCCTTGCCCTTAAAGCCAAACAGCTTGCCTAATATGCAATCCATTTGCTTCCATACTTTGTCCGCACCTGATGCCGCGGCTCCCCCTCCGCCACCACCACCGCCGCTATCTGGGCATTGACTGCTGATATCAAGCGCGTTTGCGAGTATGTCGACCACTTCTTTAATACCACCATGCACGGCAGGAGTGAAGCCACCAAAGTTCTGAACAAATAAAAGAACAAATGCGATTTTAATGAGGAGTGGAATCGCGGTTTTCTTTGGGTTCCCCTCAGGCGACATGATTTTTATGCCGTATACAATAATAACAAACACAACAAATGCCGACGTAATAGGCCACAGATAAGCGGATATGGAAGTGGCAAGCTTTGTAGTGCTTTTTTCCATTGTGTTGGTGATGCACGGCACAATGCGTGCAAGCAATCCATCGCCCGGACAATTACCACCACCGCCACCGCTAGATGCCCACACATCATAAGCGGGAAATAACACAACGCACAACGCTGCCATTACAAACACGAAGAACGCGCGCTGCAATAGATTCACATCGTGAAAGCGGGAATGATGCGTCATCGCCCTCCTCCGCTTCTTTGGCCACCACCACCCATTAGTCGCTGCACACCTTGCTGCAGGCTATTACCTACATTCCCGCCCGCGGCCTGTAGTGGGTTTTGGCCTACAATATTATTTAGATTCACACCAAGAGCGCCCGTCAAATCGGCACCAATATTTGGAATATAGTTCAGCATGGTTGTGAATACATATACCACAAGCGCAACAAAGATAATCGAGAAGAACAGCTGCTTCATGTACTCTTTTTCAGATTTACCGCCAGCCTGTGCCATTTTCTTCCAATCAATCATATTCATCGGCATCTGCATGCCCATGGTTTTGATATTGGCGCCAGTTCCCCCAGATGAACCAGAAGAGGAACCACCACTACTGCCTCCTCCAGATGATCCATTATTCTGCTGAATATCCCTGAATACGGTTCCTGGTATCACACTTTCCGTTCCGCTTTTCTCTCCAGCGGTATCTTTAGTGCTATCCCCTGCTTTTGATTCTGCGCCAAACCCATCGCGCTTTATAGCGCCACTGCTTTGCATGTGCTGATTCAAGTTAAAGCCAGAGCCACTGCTAGCTGCTTGTCCTGCAATAGAGCTCATGAGTGAATTAGAGCCACTGAACACCGCTTTATCAAACGCGATAATCATCATGGCAACATAGGCAAACATAATCACGGGTTGCAGCCCAAAGGAAACTATGAGTTTCACCCAACTATCGAAATAGGTTTTTGTCGCTTTAAATATAACGAGTGGAATAAATAATGGGCCAATCATCACCGTAAAACTAAGCCCAAGAATGGCAATCAAATATATGAAGGTAATTTTAATAACCGTAGTGATGAGCGTCCACACGATAAAGAATCCTACCCCCGCGATGAGTGTACCAAGAGAGCTAGATATCCCTGCCTTAAAGAAGAAATTAATAAACCCACGACCAACGCCTTCGCCTGATAACTTCTCAGAATAACTGCCCTGATACGATCCACTCTTGATGCCGATAACTAAATCCAGCAAACAATCAAGGCGCTTGAAGGGGCCAAACCCTTCACCTCCATCAGAACATTTCCCTTGATCTTGCGATGTCGTGAACTGGAAATAGAGGTCAATTAACCCATCCATCATATCAATGACCCAGAAATAAATCATTTCCAGATTGGCAGCAAAGAACGCAACGAATGCTATTTTTAATAACAACACCACCGTATCGCGCTTGACGTTTTCTACAAGCGATCCCGTAGCAAGCATCACACCATATATAATTACACCAAAAGTCAGAAATGCGTTAAGGGTTGTGAGAAAGTAGCTGTACATTTTATCAAAATACTTCACCGCTACTTTTAAAATTGTTTCTTTGATGCAGCTTCCGAAGCGGTTGATTAAGCCTTTAAATTTTTGACAATTATTCTGATTTGTCTGTTGATTCTGGTTGGTTGCATAAGCGGGCGATGCATAGGTTGCCGTCAGGCTGAAACCAAACCCAAGCGTGAGGGCAAGCATGAACATGCGAGCCATTTTCCATATTGCGCTTTTCTGTTTCACTGGGATCATCTACGCTCTCTACATCTCCTTCATACGACGGTAAAATATTGGTAGCCATACCTTTGGATCGTCACCTACTTCTTCGCGGATTCGATCTAAAATAGCGTTTGTTTCTGCGCGGCCAGAAAGCACATGCACCACCTCTTCCATGCCCGACAAATCAATGCGCGCAATCACTACATCTTTGCCTTGCTTCACCAGAAAATAGCGCGTTCCAGGATCGGTATTTTTAAGCAGGTTAAATTCGCGCTCAGAAAGCATAAATGATTTGCGATATGCATCAGTAGCTTTGGGGTTGGGCAAGAAAATCTGAGTCGCCGTCTGCTGAATCAGCGTATCGCTAATCGAGCTATTTACCGCATCTTCCACCGACTGGGTAGCAAACACCACCATGCCGTTTAGCTTACGAAGCGTTTTGAGCCACTGCTTAATGCGCGCAGCAAATACATGATTATCAATCAGCGCCCACGCTTCATCCAGTACAATCATCGTAGGTGTTCCATCCAGCGCCAACTGAATGCGGTGGAAGAGATACATCAGCACAGGAATCAGCGTTACACGACTGGCTAACACCTCACCCATCTCGAAGCCAAAATTGGTGGATTGGCGGAAATCAATGGCATCAATGGGGTCATCAAAAACCGCCGCATATTGACCATTTGAGTGCCACATTTTGAGGCGGCTTGAAATCTTACCAGGGCCTTCCAAACCGAAGAACGGCGCAATGTTACGCAGCACTCGATCTTCTTTGCGAAGCTTGTAACTTCCATCAATGGCGCGTTCAATTATCTCGATATCTTCTGCGGGGCATGGCTCATCGTTAATGGTTACGAGCGAGCGCAGCCACTCCACTAAAAATGAGCGGTTTTCAATCGTATCATCGAGTTGGAGCGGGTTAAAATAGCATTTCTGACCAGGGTCAATAATCGTGTATCTGCCTCCCATAGCG
>JAIXZB010000051.1 GCA_027489915.1 Rickettsiales bacterium
ATGCGTTGCTAAATGATGCGGAGGTAAAGGGGTATTATGCGCGCCATGCGGCCATGCGATTACTGATGGAGCTTGCCTATGCACCCGAAATAACATCGCGGCAGCAGCGCGTGTGCAGGTATTTTTTGCACCATGGATATAACACATATTCTGGTGAACAGCTGGATGCGTTGATCGCACTTTACAGCAATGGGAATACGGTGGAAACACGCTCTACTATTGAGGCTGTATTTCCTGCAAAAGTATCGCGTCAGACGAAGGTGACTGCTGAGTGGATTTTACGTCAGCATCATTTGCTTATGCATCCTAAGGAAGCAGAAAAGCCCATTACGGATGCGGTGATGGATGCGATACGGCAGGAAGCGGATGCAGAGATTAGTGCAGCATTTTTGCGGCGAGGGCGTATTTATTTGGACGGTGCGATTATTGCAAAACGTGCGAGTAGGGTGGATGCGCATGATGTTATGTGGGACAATGCGCAAGCCTGTTTTATGCAGGCAGGCTGGACGCAGGAAGCGTGTGATAAAGCATATGGACGCTCGTTAAAACGGGAGTATTCGGCTGAGCGCAGGGAATATGTGCGTGAACAGCTTGCGCTTACGGGATACGATATGTCGGATATACGCTATTTGTTTAAGGTTATTGACCTTGGTGATAATGCGTTGGTTGCAAGAGAGCATCTGGTTGCGAAGTATGTGCGGGCAACTGAACTTCAGACGGCGCGCATGGTTGAGGATTTTCTGGACCCTTACAGTGAGCACAAGCATCGGCGTGCGTTGCTTGGTGATATAGAGAAAACACTCAAAGAAATCAGTGATGTGTACAAGGCGAAATACCATCATGTGCGTGATTTGGATGGCTTGCTTGCGTTGCTTGAGCGCGATGTGACAGCGGATAAAATCATTCCTGAAATGGCGGGTATCAGGGATGGTACGGTTTCGCAGGTACGCGATGAGGTTCAGGATTTTAATGAGGCAATGCGAAGTCATTTCATGCAGCATTTGCATGATATGGGGGTTGCGTTTGTGCGTGAGCGTGACGGGACGGTTACGTGTGACGTGCATGCGTTGGAGGCGGCTTTCGAGGCATGGCGAACCCCCAAGAAGCAGGTTGCACACAGGCCAATGGATATACGGTTAATTCCGTGGCTTGAGCGTGCATCGTCGCGGCTATTTCGCTGTGATGCGGTGCAGTCGGTGACGATGGATAAGTCGATGACTGCGATTGAGTGTGTTGTGAAATTACCTGTGAAAGCACAGGAGCGTGCAGAGGCATGGGCTGGATTCAGGCTTGCGGCGCATGGTATTGGGTTGCATGTGCCCGCAATGCCAGATGGGCATGATATTACGCATAGATTGCGCATACCACTATTGCGTGAAGTGGTGCGTGGTAAGCGTATGTTTGAAAGGCCTGCTAATGCCTATAATGTGCGGGAAGTTGTGGGAGCGTTTGCGGTGCAGCAAGGGCAGCCGTATGAGCAAGAGAGAGGGTTTGTGAACGCAGTGATGCAAAAGAGTAGAAGGCCGCATGCACTTGATGGAGCCCTAACGCGTGCAGAGGGTTATGGTGCGGATGTAAATGCTATACGCGTACTTCTAGAGAAATCGTCGGCTCAACGTTGAGTGATGGTTTGTGAAGTGCGATGCACTATTTCTTCCCATGATTTGCTACGGTGATTGGCGATGAAGGGTTTGGCGCTTACTTCTGGGTATGTTTTGCGCGCAGGACGGCCTAGCAGGGTGTGCACTGTATCGAGCCACTGGTTGGTGTTGACCATATGTAAATGATAGTTGCCTTGCACATGGGCATTGAGCGTTACAATCGCTTTATCTAATCCTGCGTGTTGGCGCACAACAGAATCTTCCAGTACAATGTTGCGGTTAGCGTCGCAGAATACATCGCTATCGTGATTGGCTATCCATACATCGGCATCCTTATTGGATTCGAGCACTGTGGCTGCGGCCTGCATAGTGGCTACTTCGCCAAGGTTCTTGCGTAATATCCTGCTGTTTGTGTGCATGGCGGCAAATAGGCTTTTATACGGCGGTTGCACTTGCAGGCTTTTACGCGCATGGCGGTTGGAGAAGTCTTTTTCGAGTTGGACTACTTTGTCTTCGCCGAGTTGTGCTACGGCTATGTCACGGAATGCTGCGCTGTCGCGGGTGATGGCGGGGTAGAGCATGGTTTCGAAGCTGCGGTATAGTTTAGAGCTTACGCGCCTGTCTGTCATTCCTGCGCGGCATCGATTCAGGGCATCACGCACAGAGAGTATGTCGTAGGCGCGCTGGGTGTTGTTTATAGGAAGTGTGCGTGATGCGCCGCTTATATAGGTGTTGAGTGTGGTTTTTCCGGTGCGGCCTACGAAGCCTTCTTGAGCCAGAGCAATGGTTGCTTCTTCGGGATTATTTGAAGGTTTGAGTAGTATATCGGCGCTATGGCTTCCGATATAGTCATCGTAGCGGCGGGGCAGGCCGTTTGATGCTTTGACCAGGCTAAGAAATTCGGGCCAACTGAGTGCGCCGTTGATTAAGGCATCGCCGTATACTTTTTCGTAGGCGGTGCCAATATGGGGAATTTTAAGTTCGGATTGCTGAGCCAGCCCTTCGCTTTGTGGGTTGCGGCATGCTGTGCGGAACTCTTCGTGACGCGCTTGTTCGCGCGTGTTAATGGATGCACACAAACGTGAAAGCAGTGGGGCTTCGATGGAAGCTGCGTTTAATGCTTTACTGATATCGTTTAGTTGTTCGGCAGTGGGGCTTACCTCATACAGACCTTGATGGTAGAATATATCGCGCAGGGCTTCGGAATCGTTTTGCCCTTGGCTTGAGGTGATGTTGAATCCTAAAGAGGCGGCGATGATGCGAAGGGTTGTGGGGGTGTTTGGGATAATGCCACTGTAGAGATAATGTTCGATAAGCAGCGGTGATGGGCCGATGGCGGTGTAAAAGAGTGCATCATCGCTTAGGGGGGTACTTGTAACCGCGCGGGGGGTGGGAGGATCAAAACGTTGGGCTGCGAGGCGCAATATTTGCGGGAATTTTTGCAATAATCCGAGCGTTGCATAGCTGGTATTTTTGGGCGTGGAGCGTTTTATGTGTCCTGCTAAATCGTCGTTTATGATGCCGCTTGATTCGAGTTTTTTTATCAATTCATCGGTTTTATAGAAGCGTTGCTGTCTGCTTAGTGCAGTTTCTACGCGCCCCATGCGGTCGTTGAATTCTTTTTCGCTGATGATGCCCATCATCATGAGCTGGCCTGCATGGATACGCAATGGTTTGATATGCATATCCATGCCGAGAATATTTATGACGTCGGAAAAGATGGGCCTGTATTGCTGGGATGTATGCGGTGTGGATGTGGAAAGAATCGAGAAATCGGCTTTTAGTCTTCGGCAATAGGCCTCGCTTGCGGCGGTTCTTATGATGCAATCTGGGTGGCGTGCGATGTAATGCAGCAGCATGCGCACGTGGCTTTTTTGGTTGCCCATGGGATCGTTTACTTCGCCGCGGGGGCTTGCGAGTGCGTACATATCGATGGTTTGCTTTAAGGCGTTTGGATTGTCTTTGTGTAACTCAAATTGCCGCAGCATATATGGGAAGCTGATGGGGAGAATGCCTGTGAGTTCGTAGATTACATGGTCGGGAATGTAGAGTGCATCGAGTGCGGATTTTCCGGTGCGCGGGGATTTCTGGGTAAGTTTTTCGAGTGCTTCGGGGTCGTGCGTGTAATGATCGGTGAACAGGCTGAGGGTGGCAAGCAGTGCTGAAGTTTCTAGAACTGCTATGCGTTTTTTCATCGGTGTTATCGTTTGAAAGATGTAACGGTGGATTTTGCATTTTGCGCGAGTATATCGCGCATAGATTGTTCGATAAGTTTAGGCAAAGCTAGGGTGTCGGCATGTGATATGAGGGATGCGGTTTCTGGGGTAAAGCGCCCTTGCTCTGACTGCTGTTCGGCGGCCCTGAACAACGCGCCTGCTTGGGCGCGTGAATAAATGGTGCTGTTTGGATTATGCGAAGCTTTGTTCCATTTATCTTCTAGGCTTTTGTGGAAGTTGCCACGGATAGTTTCCAACGTATGTATTTTGAGGGATTCAATAAGTGCATGGAGTGCAGATTTAGCTTCATCGTTTGGTAGGGTAAGTTGCTCGGAGGACATGGTAAGGCTTGCGGTGCTTTTTACGATATCTTTTGAATGGAGTAAGGTGCGAGGTTCCATATCTATGGTGGGAGAGCGGTGGATGAAAGGTGGGGATTCGCTTACATAATCTTCGTGGCTGGGACTGAATTGACGTGCGAGTGAACGGTAGGTGAAGGCTGAGGCGGCGTTGGCTAATTTTTTAAACTGTGGCGTGGTGGCTTCGGCGTGCAGCAGGGGTAAGCGCTTTTCGCAGCGCTTACAGCTTTCGATTATCTCATGGCTGGTGGTGAGTGTGAGCGATGTTTGTGGAAGCAAACGCGAATTGCGCTGCAGGTAGCGCTGGCCTTCGACGGATTCGAGGGTTTTGACAAAAGGGTGCAGGAAGTTGCTCGTGCTTGGCTCTTCGGTTTCGTTGTAAAGCGCCATAAAGCGGGTAGTTTCTGGAGTGTTTATAGAGCTGAGATTATACTGGGTTGTGAATGCTTGAATGGCATTGCGTATGGTGTGCACGCGTTCTGTAACGGATGGTGCTTTTAGCGCATCTGCACGTATGGATTTTATGGTGTTATAAAAAAGATCGGGCTGATTTATATGGATGCAATGTGAGGCGAGTGCAATGCTAAAGGCAACTACGTCTGCTTCCAGTGCATTCTTTTCTTTGGATAATGTCGCGCGTTGCTCTGGGTTTAGGTGAAACATGTCGTTGGCGGTGGTTAGTTCCATAATGATTTCGCCCATATCGTGTAGCCATGCGCCAAGCAGGGCTTTTTTGCGAAATTCTTGCATCTCTTTATTGGTGCTATGAGGAAATGCTTTTTCGAATACGTGCTGGATGATGTTCATGACCTGTTTGGTGTGTGCTGCGGTACTATCGGCTGCGATTTCGTGCATATGCGGCATACGATCGAAGCGTTTTACATCGGCGAGTGCGTGATCCATGAGGCTGAGGATTTGCAGCTCGCTTTCGGTTAGTCCTAGCTTTAGGCCATCGTTCATGCTGCGGTTGAAAAGGTACCATCCGCGTTTATCCATCGGTTTTGCAGAGAAACCCGTGCGGTTGAAAATAAACTCGCGGCGATCGGAATCGTGGATTGGAAAATCGCCTAAGCGGTAATGGCGTTTTTCTTCGGGGGTGGCACTGATTTGCACATTGCTCATGGGATTCCTCATGTGATGCGAATGATTGTTAGTGTGTAGTGGTCGGTATGAGAAGCAATGAAAATAATCTTCATCAAGCTGTAACGCAATGCTACTGCGGATTGCAGCATAGCTTGGTGGTTCGTTCTGCGTTGGGTGCATAGCTTTACTGAGGCTGGCCGAAAACCGTGCTTTGGTAACAGCCAGGGGCTGATGGCTGTGCAATGGGTGCATGGTAGTTATGCGCCATTTGCACTGCGCGTCTTCATCTAATCTTCATGTTTGGTTGTGGGGATGCTTGTTATAAGTGAAAGAAAAGCAAGCAAGGTGTGTAAGTATGAGCAAGCAAGATAAAAATGCATCGTTTATTGATGCGCTGCTTAAGGCATCGGAGCGAGGGGACATTGAGATTGTGCGCGAAGCGAGGCTTAAGGGCCCGCTTGGTTCGCTTGAGAATACGGAATCTAGTTATGTAGCGCTGTATCCCAAAACCGCTGAAGCGCGTGATTGGCTGCTTGCGCAGAAAGATTCGATTTCAATTTCGGGAAGGGTGGAGCCTGCTTTTGGGTTTGAGGGTAAGTACTATTTGCATAATGGTGCGGAGAAGGCATTTATTGAGCGCGGCATAGCGTGTGCTAATGATGGATTTGGACCTAACAGACCACATGCGATGCCTAAATATCCAAGTGATGGCAAGGCAGTGCTTGTGCGTATTTCGCCTGAGGAGGATGTGGGTGGACATACGCATGCACTTGTATTTGCGGTTCCGTATGACCCTAATAAATCGTTGGTGAATCAGTTGCGCACTGATGGGTTTTTGCCCAATAACGAGGGTGATGGGTTTTTGCATGCGTTCTATATGAACCGCAAAACGGGAACTGCACTTTATGCAGTGCCGATTGCAGAACCGCTTGCTGAGTCGTTGCTTGCGAATCCGTATAACACGATTGAAAACTGGTTGGATTCTCCACCCGTTGATACTTCGCAATGCGCGCTTGAGCAGGTTGTTACAGCGCTTGCGCCGCATTTGAGGCATGTGCCGCGCCAAGTGCAAGAGCCTGTACAGGCAGTGAAAGTTGAAAAAGAGCTTGAGCCAAAGAAAACTTTGCCGAGTTTGCATTCGCAGCGCGAGGGGCTGCGTGAACTTGGGTTGCGTGTGGTGCACCAGATGCAGCCCAATGGAGGCAAGCAAAGCTGGCTGGTGCATGATAAAAAGCACTCGCTCAAGTATTTTGTGAATGCGGCGCGCATTGAAGACCCGCTGAAGCTTGGTGCTGAGGAGTCGTTTATTAAGGATGATGTGCGGCGTTTGATTGGTAAAGAGGAATTACAGCGTTTAGAGGTGCTGCTTGGTTATGCATTGCCTGAAATGGAGCCATTGCCGCTTAATGAGAGGCAGATTCAGAACATCTTTAAGCCACGTCGGTATCCGCAATCTACTGAAATGATCAAGGTTGGGCATGTGGCATTTGCAAGGTTACTTCCTGCGGGGGATGGTACTACGCTTGAGTATTACATGTATATTGCTGCAGACCAGAAAATGCGTGTGCAGGCAGTGATTGATAAATTACAGATTTCGCCGAGGCAATATATTACGTTGAGCGAAGAGAAGGAGCGTCCGGTATTGATGCGGATTTCTCTTGAAGAGGCCGCATGGAGTGCACTGAAAAATGAAGCAGCGCGTGCGCACGCTGCTGGACATACTACATTTTTGCAACTTGAGGATGGTAGGTCCGAGCAGGCGTTTAATAGCGCAATGCGTGAATTATGCGGTGTCAAGGTAGACCGTGAAGCGATTAAGAAAGAAGCAGAGGCTCCTCGTAAAGAACCCGTTAAAAATTCAGGAGATGCATCGATTGCTCTGGTTGCGGAGCTTATTGGTGGATACTCTATTCTGCACGGTTCGGTTGATCGTGTTTCTCGGGATTCGTGGGGGAAGGTGAAGGCTCGCGTAACGTCGCCATCGTTATTTGTGCGCGGCAGCATCAACGAGTTGAGGCATATTGAGAAAGTGCTCAAGAAGCAAACGGAAGACTTTGCTGATCTGAATACTGTGTCGCTCGTTGTGGGACACAAGAAGATGAATAACAAAGAAAAAGGAGTGCTTGAGATTCGGTGCTCGGATGCACAGTTGGTGCGTATTCTGACGGCGCTTCCTGAATCAGCGACGATGCACAAGCACGACTCGGCGCTCGCTTCTGATTCGTATAAGACAGTTATTGAGCATTATTTTAAGGGTCAAGAACAGGTATCTTCTGAGCGTAATGCAACGAAGGAGGCATGGAAACATCTGGCAGAGCTTTCGCTTATTCCTGTGCGGGTGAGTGCCCCTAATAAGCACAAGCTTGCTGTTGTGGCTACGCAGATGGAACAATTAAGGGAGTTCCTCTCGGGGTTTGCTTCGCCCCTTGCGGCACTTGATGGGATTGAAATACGATTTGGTGGTGTAATGAAATCGCTGCGTAAGGAAGGCGAGCCAGACAATGTTATTTTGCAGGAGATAAAAAGCGCACGAGATGCCGTGAAATCTTCGCTGCAGCAGGTGCAGGAGGGATTTCCAACGCGTATTCAGAAGCGGTTAGATTATCTTGAATCGGAAAGGAAGCGTATTGAGGATGCAGGTGTAAGAACGCATTTTGTGATTCTTAATCCTGATAACCGTTCATTGAGGGTGCTTGCGCCGCTTGTTGAGCAGCGTGTTTTGCGCATGGATGAGTTAGGTAATAGCGGAACTATTCAGTTGTTACCTGATGATAAGCAGCAAATTATTGACCATATGAAGTCGGTTGGTGTGGCGGTTCATGATGCGAATGCAGCTGTTATAGCTGCTGATGCACTAGTGGATTGGGCGGCGCAGAAGCGATCTGATTTTTTAGCGCGGCGCGAGAAACCTACTACTGTTATTGTGGGCAAAGCTGCGGCGCGGAGGGAAGATCCTGCAGGTGCGCAGACTGATGTCGGTAGTGGTGGTGTACAGGATCCAGTTGGTCGCAATGTTATGAAGGCTATTGTGAGCAGTGCGCAGCATTTGAAAGGGGTGTTTGCATGGGAGAGGCAAGAGCCTCAGTTTTCAAACTATGCGACGGAAGATTCTATTGGGGTGCAGCCTGTACTTGCGCTAGTCGCGCATACGCATGATGAAGTGCAGTATATTAAGAAACTTTACAACGCGATGTTGGATGCGGGACTGCTTATGGAGCAGCCCAGATTTTATGGTGAAGTGATTCCTGAGAATGCGCGCCAGAATTCTGGGACGGTGCAGCCAGAGGAAACAGATGGAAAGAGAGAATTGCTTGAGGCGGAGAAATCGCGGCTGGAGAATGTGCGATCACGTATCGGTGATATAAAGTATCACTATGATCGTAAGGATAATTCTTATGACGCTGAATTATACAAAGAGTATTGCGCTTCACTAGTGGATGTTTTGCGCTCACAAAATATCTTTGCGACGCGTGAACAGGAATGGCGACAGGCTATTTTTGATTTCAGTGAAGGTAAGCGCGATTCAGAGGCATTGCA
>JAIXZB010000011.1 GCA_027489915.1 Rickettsiales bacterium
AAATACTTCACCCACCATGGTCTATCTCCTACAGCGCACGCACATGGGCGGCATTAATGGTTCCATCATACTTTACAGGCGATCCCGCCATCGTTTTCATAGAATCTACTTGCGGGCCCGTTGGCGTATCACGGCGCATTGGCGCCACTTCTTCACGCATCACAGGCTGCATCATTTGCTGCTGCGGCATCTGCTGCACTTGCGCCATTCCACGCCCATAAGAATTTGCCATATTTATTTTGTAGAGTGATTGATCCAAATTTGCCCGAGTGTTCTCAGTACTGCCACCTCTGAACGCACCAATAATACCACCCAAAAATCCGCCCACTGGTGCGCCGACTAATCCTGCAATACCCGATAATATTCCAGCCGCAGCCGAAATGGATCCAATCACTGGCGCACTGGCAACCACAGCACTGATTGCACCACCTGCACCGACAATCCCTGCAAGCGCACCAAGCAACGCCACTCCAGCAAATGCAATTCCACCCACAGCAAGTGCTGCCCCAGCACCCACAATAATCGGCGTCGAAAGCGCACCAATAATCCCACCCGAAAACGCACCAGTCGCCGCACCTGCGGTTGTGCGCACTCCACGGTCAATCATCCCTTGATCAAGTGGTGCTGGGTTATATCCATCAAAACGGTTATCAAAACGGGCCATAAGTGCCTCTACTGGTTTATTTCACCCTGATAATACCAAACCCCCACCCACAAGTGCATGAAGATTATGTGACAACTCACCTTGCATCTATCACCCGCACAGGTAGCAGGGGACTAGCCTTCAGCATCCACGAAAAATCAGAAAAAACCTAAACCCTAACGCACCACCGACCCAATCGATGTTTCAGGCCGCGAAACCGCAGGCCGCACCGTGTCATTCCCCGTCACCCTATTTTCCGTCACCGATTTATACAGCGCCGCCGCAGCCAGTGCCGCCGCCCCCGCCACCACCACACTACCAATCCCATGCCCCGCATTGTGAGCGTGCGATTCCATCCGCGCCCCATCAAGCAGAGCATTTCCGCTGCTAGCAGGTGTTGGTGAAAATCCCGTTTGCACATGCCCAGCCACAGCACCAGCTCCGCCTAAAACCGCACCAACCGCACCACCCGCCGCCGCTGCTGCGATCACCTGCGAACCAAAATCTTTTCTAAAATGCCGCTCCAGCGTATTCGCGAAGTCCGTCGCCCCCGATTTACGCACCAAATCAATAATCGTCGGGCTAAATACCGTGCCCAGCGCACCTGCCATCACGGCGTAAATCCCGCCTTTAATGCCTCCCTCAAACACCCCGCCAATGGTCGAAGCAATGCCTCCCAAGCCCGAGCGAAGGGTGCTACCCACAAAAGTAAATGGTGTTCTAAGCAAGGTCGTAAAATTCTCAAGCATACATCCTCATCCTATCCTAGCGATAACGCTCACCGTTGCTACCACGCCCCATCACATAATCCACCCAACTACCCGAGTTCCCGGCATTGCGCGCGTTCTGCTCCGCGATATTTTCTGCATTAAAGTTAAAATAATCCTCGTTATACTTGTATTGCTGTTGCTTCAGCCCGCGCGCATATTCCCGCGAGTTAATACTGGGCGTCACCACCCGCGTCCGCGCCCGCATCTCTGCACGCTCCGCCAATTCTTCAGCATATTTCTCTCGCCGTCCGCGCATCTTCAATTCAAATGCCCCGCCCGTTACCAATCCCATAGCACCCGTAAATACCGCCCCCACAGCAGCTCCCGCCAAACCCCAGCCAAGCCCCGCAACCAATGCATTCAACCCCGTAGGAATAAATGTCGCAACACCAGCTGCGTTCGCGCCAATCGTAAGCCACGGCGCTACACTCGCAAGCCCCGCTGCAGCCGCAGGAAATAACGGCAAAAAGAAAGCAACCGTTGCCGCCAATAATCCGAATTTCAATCCTTTTTGTGCACCCTTAGCCAAGCCGTTAGCCATGCCATCAAACGTGCCCTTGAAAAAATCCTTACCCCACACAATCGGCGTCCACCAATGAAAACTGCGCTTTTTGGGCACAATTTTCTCAGGCGCAGGCGCAACCACAGGTGCCGTAGCAGGCATCTCAGGTGCAGCAGTCTGTGTAGTAGGTTTTTCCATCGTAATACAATTCTCCACCCTGAACAGTACACGAGAGTTGTGACGATTGTATGACGGTTGGGTAAATCTTACACCAGCGCCTGTTCAACCTGTTCAAGCCACGCAAGCGTCGATCCACTCCACGCGACTGGGTCTATATCGGGCAGGAAAAGCGTTACAAACATTGCATCCGCATTGTCCGCAAACTGATGTTTAAATCGTGCAATATCCTCCTTAAGTCCTACCACGTCAGTATCATTCGCCGAGGCCTTATAAGATCCAATAACATCAGCTATACTATTCCCCTCAATATCAAAGTCCTGATGAAAATACCCCTGCACCAATGATTGCAAATAGCTAAAGGTCAGGCTTGCATCAGCATCATGCTGCGCCGACTTCTTTTCAAAAATCCTGTGCCAGAATCCACACATCACTGACCTCTCAACGCCCGAATAATACCACGCCATGTCTGCACTTCCTGCGTATTCATCTGCGCCCGCACAAGCGTTGCGCGAATATTTCGCCACATAAACGGCTTCTTGGTCGGCTCCTTGAAATAATCCGCCCCCTCAAGCGCTTCCTCCAAATGTGAAAACAGCCCCTCAAGCTCGGCTTTGGTCGCGGGGATATGCGCCTCAGCAGGCGCCAACACCGCTGCTGCCTTACTCCATTCATAGGCCAGAATTCCCACCGCATGGCTCAAATTCAGCGATGCATATTTGCCAGTCGTAGGTATCGTAAGCACCGCGTCCGCACTCATCAGCTCTTCATTTTCAAGCCCTGTGCGCTCTGCACCAAACAGCACGCCCGATCGTATATTTACAGCCACTGCCGAACGTATTTTTTGCACCGCCTCCTCAGGCTCTGACACAGGCTTACTCATCGCCCTGTCACGCGCCGATGTCGCAAAGGTAAGCTGCAAGTCCGCAACCGCATCTTGCACCGTGTCAAATAGCTGCGCAGCTTCTAAAATATCCTTCGCATGGCCCGCAAGCGCATCTGCTTTCGCATTCGGCCACCCATCACGCGGCGTAACAAGACGCATTTCGCTTAAGCCAAAATTCGCCATCACCCGCGCGGCAGAACCAATGTTCTCTCCTAACTGCGGGCGCACTAAGATAATCACCGGTTGCATTATTTTTTTCGTGTCGTCTTAAACAACAAATAACATATCGCATCATACAGCGCGTCATACGATGCATCGATAACGTTGTGGCTCACCCCAATCGTCGTCCAGCTATTACCCTTCGCATCGCGCGATTCAATCATCACCCGTGTGAGCGCCGCCGTCGCCTCCTGCGGCGTTAAAATCCGCACCTTATAATCCGCAAGCTGCATGTCCTTTATCTGCTTGTAGGTAAGCCGCAATGCTTTACGAATCGCCGCATCCAGAGCATTCACTGGGCCGTTTCCTTCGGCCACTGTCATCCGTTTTTTTCCGTCCACCGTCAACTTCACCGTCGCTTCCGACATCGTGGTTATCTTGCCCTTACCCCCCACATGCCGTTCATCAAGTACGCGGAAAGAATCGAGCGTAAAAAACTCTGGCACCGTTTCCAGAATGCGCCGCGCCAAAAGTTCGAAACTTGCCTCTGCATCTTCATAAGCATAGCCAAGCCCTTCACGCTCTTTCACTGCACGCACCAGCGCATTCACACGCTCATCCTCCGCATTAATCGCAATACCAAGCTGAAGAAGACGCGCCAGAATATTCGCCTTGCCCGCCTTATCCGATACCAGAATAATGCGCTCATTCCCCACTTGCTCTGGCATCACATGCTCATAACTGGTCGAATCCTTGCTCATCGCTGACACGTGTAATCCACCCTTATGCGCAAATGCTGAAGCGCCCACATACGGCGCGTGCTTATTACTAGGGCGGTTCAGCCTGTCATCCACAAACCGCGCCACATGCGTTATGCGCTTCAACTTCTCCGCACTCACGCCCGTGGTAAATCCAAGCTTCAGCATCAGTGTCGGAAGTATCGAACATAAATTCGCATTCCCGCATCGCTCACCAATCCCGTTGATGGTACCTTGCACCTGTCGCACACCTGCCACCACGGCAGCAATCGAATTTGCCACCCCATGATCCGTATCATTGTGGCAATGCACACCCAAATGGCTTCCCGCCACATAGCGCGAAACCGCTTTCACCGCCTTCGTAATGTCCTCGGGTAAGCTGCCACCATTCGTATCGCACAACACCACCCAGCGCGCACCCGCATCATACGCCGCTTTGCACACCGCAATCGCATAGTCAGGGTTGCTCTTGAACCCGTCAAAAAAATGCTCCGCATCAAAACTCACCTCGCGCCCGCGCTTTACCGCTGCACGAATAGAATCCTCAATCATGCGGATATTTTCATCCTTCGATACTTTAAGCGCCGAGGCAATTTGCACATCCCACGCCTTACCAACCAAGCACACCGCCGCAACATCCGCCCCAATCACTGATTGCAACCCGGCATCGTTCGAAGCCGAACGTCCCGCCCTACGCGTCATCCCAAACGCCGTAATTTTGGCTTTCTTAAGCGTAGGTAAATCCGCAAAAAATGCATCATCTGTTGGGTTTGCACCGGGCCACCCACCCTCAATGTAATCAATACCAAATGCATCAAGTTCACGTGCAATCGCCTGCTTGTCAGCGACCGTAAAATCAATCCCCCGCGCCTGCGCCCCATCGCGCAATGTGGAATCGTATATATATACTCTGTTAGTCATAGCAGCAGTGATAACGCCTAGTAATGGCTCTGACAATACATAAACAGCGCTCAGCGCAGCCGAAGGACCTTACATCAACCGCACAAACCGCACACCCGCCGCCCAGTTATGCAGTCCTGCACGCTGTTTTCCAGCCACAATCGTTGCAATCCATGCAAATGCCAGCACCAGCATCAGCACAAATGCAGTGCCCAACTTGTTCAGATATTCCGTGTAATTCATCCCCGTCTGCATCTCAAACGCCGCCATAATTGCATCTGGGCTTTGGCCTTGCGCCGTTCCATCGGTAATAATTTTATTTACCGCCATCACGTCCACATCTTTTTGCAGCCACAAAATCGGCGAGAACACCACCAGCATCATCACAATGCTAATGCCAAACCAAGCCGCTACCCGCCCGTAACTCAAACGATTCCCTTGCGCATCCACCGCACGAATCTTCATTACCCGCATGCCAGGAGTCGCCTGATAACGCGAAACAAAACACACCCCATATGCTACACATAAAAACCCCATATATATAGCATCCGCCATCCATAATTGCGGCACCACCGCACGCAACCCAAAATAGACCGGTGCGCACAACACCAAGTCAATGAGCAACGCAATCAACCTGCGCATAAACCCAGCACACATCATAATCCCCTCCTATTTTTTCCTGCGCTTCGTATCAAACGCCAGATACGTATCCGCAGCAAAATACGTATACGTCACCGACCATCCAATCAGCAACAATCCGTTAAGCGCTTCAATACCCGACATCAACCGAATAACGCCACCTGGCGCCAAATCGCCAAACCCCACCGAAGAATAACATATGACCGAAAAATACACATACACCAGTAGCCGCTCAATGCTACGAGGCGCCCCCTCAACCACAGCATAAGGATTGGTTGCATGCAAATCACCAAGAGCAAACCAATCCACCAGCAACCAATACGCAATGCCGTAAAGCCAAACACAAATCGTGTGCGCAATAAATATCGCCACCACCAGATGATAAATCATAAGCCGGGGCTTTTCCTTAAACCGCTCCTTGCGCGCCCATGCAATCGCCAGCACTTCATAAAACACAGCAATCGAAAGCGTAATCAGCAATACCGAAATCACACTGGCAATCAGGAACTCCTGCATATTTGCCTCCTCAGGCGTTGCGCCAAATCACACTACCATCTGGCTTGTCCTCAAGTATAATCCCTTGCCCCTTCAGCGCATCCCGAATCGCATCTGAGGCAGCAAAATCGCGCGCAGCTTTTGCCGTTTTGCGTGCAGCAATTTGCGCTTCAATCCACTCCACATCCACCCCAGCTGCACCCTGAAACCATTCTTTCGACGTGTAGTTCAACAACCCCATCAGCCGCGCCGATGCAATCAATTCATCCCCCTCAAGCTCCTGCAACAACGCAAGTGCCTTAGGCGTATTCATATCATCACATAACGCCTCCATCACCGCCACGTCAGGGTAAGTTAAATGCGAATGCACCCCACCCCCACAACATTGCGTCCCGTCTTCATCATCACTCACAGTCGGCGACTGGTGATTCTCAATTCTCCTGTAAAGCCTGTCCATCACTTTGCCCGCATCCGCGAGTAGCTTCTCGGTCCAATCCAGTGGCTCATTATAGCGCGTACTCATCAGTGCAAAACGAATCACTTCGCCCCTAACACCGCGCGAAAGCAAATCATGCACCGTAATAAAATTCCCCAGCGATTTGCTCATCTTCTCACCTTCCACGGTAAGAAAGCCATTATGCACCCAATACTGCGCATAGCCCGTTTCATCATCATGTTTATGAGAGCAATTCGCCTGCGCAATTTCATTCTCGTGGTGCGGGAACATCAAATCCGCCCCACCCCCATGAATATCAAACCGCGCACCCAAATGCGTAGTAGACATTGCAGAGCACTCAATATGCCACCCAGGCCGCCCCAAACCCCACGGCGAATCAAATTTGCTGCTCGCATCATCCCCTGCCGCCGCAGGTTTCCAAAGCACAAAATCCGCAGGGTCTTTCTTGTAAGGCGCAACCTCAACACGCGCCCCCGCAATCATATCATCCATCGATCGGCCCGATAATGTTCCATACTGCGCATCGCTACTGACCGAAAACAGCACATGCCCCTCGGCCACATACGCATGCCCCGAAGCAATCAACGCCTCAATCATAGTAATCATCTGCGGAATATGCGTCGTCGCACGTGGTTCAATCGTGGGGCGCAGCACCCCTAGCACATCCATATCCCCGTGGAATTGTTGCGTCACCTCCTCGGTCAGCGCCTGAATCGTAATCCCGCGCTCCACCGCCGCCGCATTAATCTTATCATCCACATCCGTAATGTTACGCGCATACGTCACCTGCGGATAAAGCTGCTCAAGCAGCCTAAACAGCACATCATACACCACCACGCTGCGCGCATTGCCGATATGCGGCCTTGCATACACCGTAGGCCCACACACATACATCGTCACATGCCGAGGATTAAGCGGCACAAAATCCACCTTCGCACGTTTCAATGTATTGGTAAGTTTAAGCCGCATTACCCAACAACCTTTGTTGCGCACGCGCACGTCCAATCATCGCAATCACAATCGGCAGCTCAGGCCCGTGCTCACGCGCCGTCAGCGCCAGTCGCAGGGGCATAAATAACTCTTTGCCCTTCTTGCCTGTGGCTTCCTTCACCGCATTCACAAACGCATCCCAGCTCTCAGGATTCCACTCACCTTCAGGCAATAAGGCTGCAGCAGCATTGGCAAATTCCGCATCCGCAATCACAGGCGTAAGTGCCGATTGCGTCACTTCCCACCAGTCTGCTACATCAGCAAGCGCCGTCAAATTGGCCTGCACCTGCTCCCAGAAACCTTGCGTTACATAACCCAGTCCAAGCGAATCAAGCTGTGGTTTCACTTCCGCAAACGACAACCCATGCAGGTATTTCTCATTCAACCGTTCCACTTCATTCGCATCATAATTCGCCATGGCACGGCCCAGCTTTTTCGTATCAAACGAAGCAGCAAGTGCTTCCATACTCGGTGCCAATTCAATCGCATCGCTCGTTCCAATTTTGGCAAGGTAACTCGCCAGCACCAACGGAAAAATCCCACCCTCGCGCAGCGCCTGCACATCGCCGCCGCCCGCACGTTTGCTAATTTTTCCTTCTTTCATCTTCAACAGCGCCATATGGCCAAACACTGGCGGCGCATACCCGAGCGCTTCCATCACCTGCACCTGCACAGCCGTATTACTCACATGGTCCTCGCCCCGAATAATGTGCGTAATGCCCATCTGCCCATCATCCACCGAAGTCGAAAGCGTAAACAGCGCCACCCCATCACCACGAAACAACACAGGGTCAGCAATGTTACTCGCCTCAAATTTCACCTCACCACGAATCAAATCCTGCCATATAATCGGCGCATCGTTCATCTTAAAACGCCAGTGTGGCACTCTTCCTTCTGCTGCGTAACCTACCTTTTGCGCCTCCGTAAGTGTCAACCCCGCACGGTCATACATCGGCGGCAACCCGCGCGAAATAAGCATCTTGCGTTTCACATCCAGCTCTTCCGCCGTCTCATAACACGCATATAAACGCCCAGCCTTAATCAGCGTCTCTTTCGCAGCATCATATTCCGCAAACCTATCCGATTGCTTCGCAAACGCATCCCACGTAAGCCCCATCCACTCCAAATCACGCTTCAGCCCTTCTTCATATTCCGCGCGCGAGCGCTCCGTATCCGTATCATCAATGCGCAACATAAACCGCCCACCCAGCGATTTCGCAAACAGATAATTCGCAAGCGCCGTGCGCAAATTTCCCACATGCAAAAGCCCCGTAGGCGAAGGCGCAAACCGAACAAAAGGAGAAGTCATAATGAAATTACATCCAGCAAAAAAATGATTTACAAATGCAACTAGCACATAAAAACAACAACCACAAGCCACGCACAGGCTTAGCCGAGCACGGCTTGACAGATTTTCCCCACTTCAAAGTACACTGAAGCGAAGCTGCAGGACTTTGAACTGAATTACTCAAACTTCCAGCGGTTGGTGATGGGATACCGCCGATCACGCCCAAACGCCATACTCGTAATCTTCACCCCCGGCGGCGACTGCCTGCGCTTATATTCCGCCGCAGCCAACATGCCCGCCACCCGCCGCACCGTTTTCGCGCCCATGCCCTCCGCAATTAACTCTCCCACCGATTTACGGTGCTCCACCAGCCCGCGCAAAATCGCATCCAAATCCTCATAAGGCGGCAGCGTATCCTGATCGGTCTGATTCGGTTTCAGCTCTGCACTCGGCGCTTTGGTTATCATCCGCTCTGGAATCACGCGCCCCTTAGGCCCCATATAAAATGGATGTTTCTCCTGCAGCAAATTTCTGAAATGGCACAACCGATACACCGTGGTTTTATACACATCCTTCAGCACCGAATAGCCACCGCACATATCGCCGTAAAGGGTCGCATAGCCAACCGACATTTCACTCTTATTCCCCGTCGTCAGCACCATCAAACCAAGCTTATTCGAAATCGCCATCAAAATATTCCCACGCAACCGCGCCTGAATATTTTCCTCCGTCGCATCATCGGGCAGGCCTTTGAAAAGTGGTGCCAGCAAATCATCCATCACATGCATTGCGTCCGTAATCGTCACCAACTCGGTGCGAATTCCGAGTGTTTTCGCAAGCACTTCCGCATCTTCAATACTGTCATTACTGGTGTAAGGCGATGGCATCAGCACCCCCATCACGCGCGATGCCCCCAGCGCATCCACCGCCACCGCCGCC
>JAIXZB010000161.1 GCA_027489915.1 Rickettsiales bacterium
CTACGATGTCAGGCATACCGCCAGTTATTTAGTGACCTTCCCTAACCGCGAAATCGTGCTGTGGCTTACCCCCTAGCTCTTCCCACTATTGAAAAGCAACTTTCCTGCTTCACGCCGTAGCGCGGCCTCTTTGCGCTGGTGCATATGCTTTAGCGGAGGATGTGCTGGTATTGTTAAGTGAGTGCCCAGCGTAGTTGGCGGTGGGCTTCGCTTAGGGTGATGGCGGTGCTGGTTGCGATGTTGAGGGAGCGCATACCTGTGCGCATTTCAATGTGGAATGTGGCGTCCATTTGGCTGTAGAGTTCGCGGGGGGTGCCGGCGCCTTCGCTGCCGAAGAGGAGGTAATCGTGGGGTTGAAACTGGGTGTTATATAGGCTGGTTTCGCCATCGGTTTCGGCAAGGATTAGGCGGCCATGATTGCTTTCACGGTGGGCTAGAAAATGTTCCCAATTTTTGTGGGTGTGGAGGGTGACGTGCTGGATGTAATCCATTCCAGCTCTGCGCATACGAGGTGCATCCATGGGGAAGCCGCATGGTTCGATGACATGAAGTTCTGTGGCATAGCATGCGCATAGGCGCATGATGGCACCGAGGTTTTGGGCGATGTCGGGCTGGATGAGAACGATACGTATCGCTTGCGCTATACCCATGTTGGATCAATAATTGCGCATGGTGGAGCCAGGGGTGACTTTGGTGTGCCAGTGCTCGTGACGCCAGGCGAAGGTGAGGACAGGGAATTTGCGGCCCCACCATGCGAGCAGGCCATGTTTATCGACCCATAAGGCGTAGGCGACATAATCGGGATCGACGCTGAGCATTTTTTCTTCTGCGATGGAACGTAGATAATAGACGAAACATACACCACAAAACAGGAAAGTGAGGTGCAGGCTGTGTAGCCCGTTTTCGCCCATGGCGAAGGGGCAGGCGATGAGAAACCAGCCGACGCATTTGCTGAAGTAGATGGGGTGGCGCATGTGGCGGAAACAGCCATTGGTGATGACCCCGCGGTGCGAAAGGTTTGAGGCACGAATACCCAGCATAGCTTCGCCCCATAAATGCACGATTTCGCTTAGGATGATGCCAATGCCAATGGCGTAAACCAGCGGTTCGATGGTGGAGAAGAGGTGAATCCATGGTTTCATGAAGGGTTCTTCAAAACGGAAGGGGTTATAGGCAAACCATGCGCTGAACACACCAGAATTGAGAGGAGGATAGCAGCTCATGGTGACTATCCAGCCGAACCATGAGCGATCGATGGCGCGGGTGTGCGTGTTAAACAGGCGGAAGGTGAAAATATAGCCCGGAATAATAGCGACGATGAGCAACGCATAGAGGCATTGCATGATGATGAAATGTGATTCGGGTGTAGGCGCGCCAAACATCAGCTGCCAATCGGTGGTGCGCAGGCGCGGCATGACATCGGTCATGTAGCAGAAATTGAGGGGGAGAAAAATGGTGCGCACGAGCATGCTGAGGGCCGCGTCGCGTACAGCGCTCCAATCCATCTCTTTGATATTTCCACTTACGAGTAGGCCGACCCACCATGCATAGTCACGCACATGGCCTAGGCGCCACTCGCTGTAGGCGATGTAGGGGATGAGTAGCAGTGCTATCCATGGCAGCAAGATGGGCTGAAGCGAAAATAGAGGCTGATAGCGCGGGAAGCTGTAGAAGGGAATTACATACCACAGGGCGAGGGTGGCAAACAGCACGGTCATGACACCGAGCCACTTAATGGCGACGCGGCGCCACAAATCTTCGCTAAAGGCTGGTGTGCGTGCTGGCAATGTTTGGCGTGCGCGCATCCACTCGCACAACAGCATAAAAAAGGTACTTCCCGCTACGAGGGCGAGGACGAAGTTGACGTTGCTGATGGTAGTATCGCGTAGGGTCAAAAAAATGAAAATAGAGGCGCCAATGGTGAGAAAGGGATCGTACCAGCGGGCGACGGAGCGTGGGAGTTGTGCCATGGGGACCTCGTTGTTGGATGTGTGCAGAGTGCATGTCTATTGTTATGGATTCAAAAGATAATTGGGTGAAATGGTATTTTAGCAGTCTGTTTACGGTAGGCTATAGCAGGCGCGCAACGCTATGTTGGAATGGCTCCAGTGGAAGCAAGCCGTTGCTTTCTTCGTACAGGGCCTATGGATATGCAGTGTGTAGATGAATCTAAAGTTCATGTCACTTGACAGTGCGGCTCTCACTGGCTACGCAGCAGCAATAGTGGTTTATATTCTGACATTGTTTTTTGAGAGATAATATGGGTCATCACACAGATTCTCATGATTCGCATCACGCAAGCGCGCCAGGCACAGGCGAAACGCGGCGTGACTTTATTGTGCTTGCAGCATCGGCTATGGGTGTGGTGGGCACAGGTGTGGTGGTGTGGCCATTTGTGAACAGCATGAACCCCTCGGCGGATGTATTGGCGCTTGCGAGCACGGAAGTGGATTTAAGTGCGGTATCTGAAGGCATGGAAATTAAGGTGAAATGGCGCGGTAAGCCCGTGTTTATTCGTCACCGCACCAAGGCGGATATTGCTGCTGCCGATGCGGTGGATATTTCGACACTGCGCGACCCGCAACTGGACAAGGACCGCGTGAAAGAGGGCAAAGCGCAGTGGCTGGTGCAGATTGGCGTTTGTACGCATTTGGGCTGTGTGCCGCTGGGTGATAAGGCAGGCGATTACAAGGGTTGGTTCTGCCCATGCCATGGTTCGCACTATGACACTGCAGGGCGCATTCGCAAAGGCCCAGCGCCAACAAATTTGATTATTCCGCCGTATGAATTTACCGGCGATACCAGCATTAAGATAGGGTAGTCACTATGGCATCAGGACCGAAAGAGCAAAAACCAGGGGTGCTTGGGTGGATCGATTACCGTCTGCCGCTTATCAGCGCAGTGCGTCACGTGGCGTATGAATATCCGACCCCGCGCAATTTGAACTATTGGTGGAATTTTGGTTCTATTGCAGGCCTGTGCCTTGTGATTCAGATTATATCCGGTCTGCTGCTTTCGATGCATTACACAGCGCATGTGGATATGGCGTTTGATTCGGTAGAACATATTATGCGCGATGTGAATGGGGGCTGGCTGCTGCGCTACATGCATGCGGTGGGTGCTTCGATGTTCTTTACTGTGGTGTTTATCCATATGTTCCGCGGGTTGTATTACGGTTCGTATAAAGCGCCGCGCGAATTGTTGTGGATGCTCGGGCTTGTGATTTTGCTGCTGATGATGGCAACCGCTTTCATGGGGTATGTGCTTCCTTGGGGGCAGATGAGCTTCTGGGGGGCGACGGTGATTACCAACTTGTTCTCGGCGTTTCCGTTGGTGGGTGAATCGATTGTGACGTGGCTGTGGGGTGGTTTCAGTGTTGATAACCCAACACTCAGTCGCTTTTACTCGCTGCACTTTTTGATGCCGTTTGTGATTTTTGCAGTGGTGTTTTTGCACATCATGGCGCTGCACCAGCATGGAAGCAACAACCCAACGGGACTGGATTTGAAGAAGCCTGGTGATTTCATTTCATTCCACCCGTACTACACGGTGAAGGATTTCTTCGGGTTTGGCGTGTTCTTTATTATCTTTGCTGGGTTCTTATTCTTTGCGCCAAACTATCTTGGGCATCCGGATAATTACATTCCAGCGAACCCTATGGTGACGCCTGCGCATATTGTGCCGGAATGGTATTTCTTGCCGTTCTATGCAATTTTGCGGGCGATTACGTTTGATATTCCGTTATGGATTTTTGGTCTTGGGCTGTTGCCTTTGCTTGTGGCGCTGCGTATGCCATCGTGCGCATCGGAAATGCTCAACAAGGTGCCGATGGGCAAGTTAGCTACGGTGTTTTTGCCCGCTAAACCGCTTTCGTTTAATGCTACGATGATGGGTGTTGGGCTTGCGCTGGTGCTGATTGTCACGGGCTTTTCGGGTGCGATGTTGCCTTCGAAGCTTGGCGGTGTACTTGCCATGTTTGGCTCGATTATTGTGATGTTCTTCTTGCCATGGCTTGACAGATCACCTGTGCGTTCAGGCAATTACCGCCCTACGTTCCGTATTTTTTACTGGCTGTTTGCGTTTAACGCAGTGATGCTTGGTTATTGCGGCAGCAAGCCAGCAGAAGGAATCTATCCTCTGCTATCACTGATTGGCACAGCGTATTGGTTTGGATATTTTCTTGTGATATTGCCGGTGCTTTCGAAGTTTGAAAAGCGCCTGCCATTGCCGCAGGGAATTGGTACATCTGTTATGGCACATCACTAGGAGTTAAGTTCATGCGTATTATTCTTAGTGCTCTGTTGATTGCGGTTGGATCCAGCGCGTTTGCTGCGGGAGATGTAAAACACCCACACCAGCATGACTGGGCGTTTGATGGGGCATTCGGCACATTTGATAAGCCAGCGATTCAACGTGGATTGCAAGTGTATAAGGAAGTATGTTCGAGCTGCCATGGAGTGAAGCGCGTCCCATTTCGCAGGCTTGTGGAAGTTGGGTTTTCGGAAGCGGAAGTGAAGTCGCTTGCGGCGAGCTATACGGTGATGGATGGCCCGAATGATGATGGGGAAATGTATGAGCGGCCAGGGCGTGCGAGTGATAAAATTCCTTCGCCTTATCCTAATGAGCTAGCGGCGCGCGCGGTGAATAATGGTGCGTATCCTCTCGATTTGAGCTTGATTACCAAGGCGCGCCATGATGGCCCTAACTATGTGTATTCGTTGCTTACGGGCTACGAGGATGCCCCTGCGTATCTGTGCAAGAAAGTAGTGGATGGGGCTTGTGTTTCCTTCCACCGTATTAGCCCGCAGGATGCCAAAGCCAAGCAGGAAGAAATGAAAGCAGCTGCAGAAGCAGACGCTGCCGTTGCCGCAGAAAAATTGGCTGCTAAAAAGGCAGATGCGAAAGAGGGTGATAAAGCGGATGAAGCTGCAGAAGAAGCGAAGAAAGAAGTTAAAAAAGGTGACTTGTTTTTATGTGCTTCTATCGTTGAGAACGTAGAGGAGATTGACGGTAAAACCGTGAAAAGCGAGAGCTGCACGGAGATGGGTAAAACGCTGCATTACAACCCGTATTTTGCAGGTAACCAGATTGCGATGGTAGCGCCGCTTCATACCGAAGGTCAGGTGGAGTATCAGGACGAAACGAAGGCTACGGTGGAGCAAATGAGCCATGACGTGGTGAATTTCCTGCAATGGGCGGCTGAGCCTGAGATGGAAAACCGTAAGCGTATGGGCATTCGGGTGATGATATTCCTCGGGTTCTTTACGGTGCTGTTCTATATTGCCAAGAAACGCATCTGGAACGATGTTCCCCATTAAGGGTGGTAAAAGCCACGCATCTGGCATCACACTTCTGCGCTTCCGCTACTAACGTAGCGCTGCTACGCTGCGTTGCGGTTCTCTTAGCGTGAGGCCAGCTACGTCACTTTGACCACCCTTTATTGCCACCTCGGAGTTTTTATGGATTTTTTTAATGCATTAGTGCTTGGGGTGGTAGAGGGGTTGACGGAGTTTTTGCCTGTGTCTTCGACGGGGCATTTGATTCTGGTGGGTGATTTGTTAGGCTTTGAAGGGCCGAGTGGGCATATGTTTGAGATTGCCATTCAGCTAGGCGCCATTCTGGCAGTGTGCTGGCTTTACCGTGTGAAATTATGGAATACTGTGGCGGGCATGTGGGTGCGTGGTTCGGCGGATCAACGCTTTGCAATACATGTGATGCTGGGTTTTTTGCCGGCGGCTGTGCTTGGTGTGCTGTTTCATGATGTGATTACGGGTGCGTTGTTTTCGGTGCTGAGTGTCTCTATCATGCTGGTTCTGGGTGGGTTTGCGATTCTGCTGATTGAGCGCATCAAACCTATGCCGACTGTGATGGATGTGGATGCTATGGGTTGGAAAACGGCACTGAAGATTGGCTTCTGTCAGGCGCTTGCCATGGTGCCGGGTGTATCGCGTTCGGGGGCGACGATTATGGGGGCGCTGATGCTTGGGGTGGAGCGCAAGGTGGCCGCTGAATTTTCGTTTTTTCTCGCGATTCCGACCATGCTGGCTGCAACAGTATACAGCATTTACAAAAACCGCGAGGCGCTAGCGGATGTGCAGTATGTGGCTGAGATTGGGGTAGGGTTTGTGGCTGCGTTTTTGGTGGCGATGGCAGTGGTGAAATGGGCAGTAGCATTTATTAGCAAACATGGGTTTGTACCGTTTGCGTATTACCGAATTGTGGTTGGCTCGCTCATGCTGGCTATGCTTACGTTATAACGTGGCGTAGCTGATAAACGCTGCATAGGTGAGGTAGTGAAGGGTTTGATCGAAGCCTAACAGCCACCAGAATTTTTCGGATGTTGTAGGCTGCCAACCATAGCGATGGTTAAGGCGCATTTTTGCCCAATCGATGTGATAATGTATTATCAGGTCGGCGCCTGCGAACCACAGGGGAAGTTCAAAGAAAAAGCACAGTGCTAGCGTGCCAAGTGCATGGATGAGGGCGTGATTAATGCCACCCATGTGCCCATAGGTGCCTTTGTTTTTGTAGTGGTAGGGAAATTGCAGCAGATAATCGCAGATGAAGTGCTTGAGGATGAATGCGACCAGCAGCATGTCAGCTCTCCAACGTTTCGGGCGAGGTGTTGCCCTTGCTTTGGCGTTTAAGGAGGGAGAGGATTTGCTCTTTATCTATGCCGCCGAGCAGCCAGCTTAAGGCGAGGTAGGTGCTGCCACCTATGGCGATGGTGGCGCCCAATATTGCGGTGCCGATGAGTTTACTTGAGGCGGCGTGCTCTGCGAGCCCGTAAGTGAGGCCGATAAGGATGGTGGCCATGATGAGTGAGGATAGGGTGAGGATGGCGAGGCGGCGTTTAAGGGCTGCGTCGGGTTTGAAGATGCCGCGTTTGTAGAGGATGGTGCCAAGCAGGATGGCATTGACCCAACTGGCGACGGAAGTTGCGAGTGCCATGCCAACATGGGCGAGAGGATGGATGAGGATAAGATTGAGGACAAGATTGATAACCACACAGATTATAGCGATTTTAAATGGGGTTTTGGTGTCGCGGTTGGCATAGAAACCGGGGGCGAAGATTTTGACGATGAGGAAGGCGGGAAGGCCTATCGCAAAGGCCATTAGCGCCCGGTAAGTGGCGATGGTATCATCGGGGGTGAATTTGCCGTGTTCGTAAATCACGCGGATGATGGGTTCGGCAATGACCAGCAGGGCGGCGGTGCAGGGCAGGCCGAAGAGGAGGATAATTTCGATGGCGCGGTTCATGCTGAACTGGGCTTGTGTGATATTGCCTTCCTTGATTTGGCGCGACATGAGGGGCAATAGGGCAGTGGCCACTGCAACGCCTATCATGCCAATGGGAAGCTCGGTGAGCCTATCGGCGTAGTAAAGGTATGACACGGCATCGGGCATGGTGGAGGCGATGATGGTGTCGATAAGCAGGTTAAGCTGTTGGACGCTGGAGCCAAGGGCGGCAGGCGCCATGAGAAACAGCATGGACTTGACCCGTGCGGTGAGGCGAGGGGCGACGATGCCCGGAAGTGCGCCTTCGCGCCTGCAGGCAAGGATGAGCCAGATGAATTGCGCTACCCCTGCGAAGAAGACGCCAATGGCGAGGGCGTGGGCGGGGGTTTCGGTGTGGTTTTTGAGGGTTAAAAGCGCAATTATCATGCAGAGATTCAATAGGATAGGAGCGGCAGCGGGGGCTGCAAATTTACCTAGTGAGTTGAGCATGCCAGCAAGCAGCGACACCAAAGAGATGAAGAGGATATAGGGGAAACAGAGGCGCGAAAGCGTAACAGTGAGATCGAATTTGTCGGCGTCGGTGGTGAAGCCGGGGGCGAATACGGGCAGAATCCACGGCATGAAGATGATGAAGATGGCATTGAGGGCCAGTAGCGTGACGAACAGCACGCTCATGACTTCGGAGGCGAAATCGACGGCGGCTTTGCGTCCGTCGCTGGTGAGTAGGCCTGCGAAGGAAGGTACGAAGGCGGCGTTGAAGGCACCTTCGGCAAATAAACGGCGGAAGAAATTGGGGATTTTGAAGGCGACGAAAAAGGCATCCGACAAAAAACTGGCACCGACCAGATTGGCCATCAGCAAATCGCGCAGCAACCCGCTTATGCGCGAGAGCAGCGTGAAAAAGGCAATGACGAACGTGGATTTGAAGAGGGACATGGGGCCAAATTTTTTAGATTACCGCTAAGGCGTTAGCATAGATGGCGTTGCTGTAATATAAAAAATAGCGTTCTTTATTTTCGAGATTATTTCAATGTAGATATTACCATACATGTATTAGTTTTATTGGTTACATTATATTCGGCTGTTGCATTGGCATTTGTTGTGGCGCAGTTGGGTGCCCAGGGTGAGCTGAGTTTATAGGTTTGGATCATACCTGTTGCGGGTTTGCCGTCATCGATTTTTGTATCGATACTCCAGAGTTCTTCTGGGGTGGAATAATAAGTATAAAGTGCGCTGACATTGTAGGGACCATCAAAGTTGTTGGCATCGCCAGAAATGGGACCACTCAAATAGCCAATTCCGTAAGAAGCACCTGACATAATTGTGCTTTTAGGGACGTTAGTACCTACCTTGAGTGTGTTTGGGAGAGGAGCTTCTGATGCGCCTGTGAATTTATCTTCGATGAGACCTGCTAAAGATAAATGCTGCCAGAATAAGAACCGTTCAAAGTATTGCACTTCCCAATCTACACGATTATCACCGTTGCCATTACAGGTGCCAGTGAAGCTGCCTGTAGTGTTGAAGCAGGTGGCGTCTGAGCCAGTACCAGCGCGGATTCCCCAGTTGGCGGTGGCATCGGGCATGTCGCCGGGGACGGATTGGTATTTGGTTTTAAAGTTGCTGTAGGCTTCCTGATATTTGCCAATGTCGCTTACGACTTTTCTGATTTCGGCCGCGCGGATTAAGGATTGGCCTGCGAGAACGCCGCCTGTGATGAGGCCCAAGATGACCAACACGATGGAGAGTTCAACCAAGGAAAATGCGTGGCGGGTGCTGTTCATGGGACAGGCTCCTGTAGATAAATTACATCCGAGAGTAGGATTGCTGTTATACATAGTATGTTTCTTTTCGTTGGTGATTGCAATTTAACCGTGCAGTTCTTAAGCTTGGATGCATGCGTATTGTAAGACATGTTGAGAATTTGCCCAAAGAGCTGCAACAAGCGGCGGTGGCGATTGGCAATTTTGATGGGCTGCATCTGGGGCATTTAGCGGTGATTACGCTGATGCGCGCACGGGCAGAGGCGCTTGGGGCGAAAAAGGCGGTGCTGACGTTTGAGCCGCACCCACGCAAATATTTTGACAATGAAAATGCACCAAAGCGGTTGATGCGCATCAGTGACAAGTTCCGTGCGCTGCGAGATGCGGGGGTGGAGATTGTCTATGTGCTGCGCTTCAGAAAGCCACTTGCGGAGCTGCCTGCCGAGCAGTTTATTCATACTATGCTGGCGCAGACGCTGGGCGTGAAAGATGTAACTACGGGCGATAATTTTGTGTTTGGTAAGGGGCGGCTTGGTAATGTGGGGCTGCTGAAGGCGGGGGCAGAGTTTTCGGGTAAATACACGGCCAATGCGGTGCCGCCGATTCTGTTTGATAAGAAGCCAGTATCTTCGAGCCGCGTGCGGGGGTTGCTAGCAGAGGGCGCGGTGGAAGGCATTGAAATGCTACAGGGGCGGCCTTACGCGCTGAATGGGCGTGTGGTGCATGGTGACCAGCGGGCGCGCACGCTCGGGTATCCGACCGCGAATATCGCGTTGCCGCCTTACCTCGCGACGCCTGCGCATGGGGTGTATATTGTGGAAGCCACGCGCCGTGGCCAGATGGATGTGATGTATGGGATTGCCAATATCGGGGTGAAGCCGACGTTTGGTGAGCGCACTAAGCCCGTGCTTGAGGTGCATTTACTTGACCGTTCGGTGGGGCTGTATGGGGAGCAGCTTTCAGTGCGGTTTCTCAAGCGGTTACGAGCGGAGCAGAAATTTGATAATGTGGCGCAGCTTGCAGCGCAGATGGCCAGAGATGCGGTGACGGCTCGCAAATGGTTCCACACCCGCGACAACCCTGAGGAGGGCGTGTAGCATAGCGGGTCATCTGCGTTGTCGCGTCCGCTTGTGCAAGCCATCACGTAGCGCTACTACGCTCAGTTTTGCAAAAGCGGCAGGCGCTCCTAGCATATGACACACTCTGCTACTCACGCCTGTCGGCATAAGAAAGAGAAAAGAATGAAACTGAAACGGATGATGTTGCAGACGGGGGGAGTGGCGGTTGTAACCGTGCTGCTTGACCAACTGGTGAAGTGGTATTTTCTGTTTCAGGTGGGGTTGATTGCGCCTGAACAGCCGCCGATTGAGGTGACGTCGTTTTTTACGCTGGTGATGGTTTGGAATTATGGGATTTCGTTTGGCATGCTGGCACATCCTGGCACGTTCGTGCCGTGGTTTTTGAAGGCACTGGCGGTGGTGATTTCGGGCGTGATTGCGTGGCTTGCTTATAAGAGTGAGCATTTGTGGGAGCGGGTGGCTTACGGCTTGATTATTGGCGGTGCGATAGGAAATGTGATTGACCGTGTGCGGTTTGGTGCGGTTGCTGATTTCTTTTCGTTTCATGTGGGAGACTATTATTGGCCTGCGTTTAACATTGCCGATGCATCGATTTTTTGTGGGGTGGCGCTGCTTATTGTGATGTCTTTTACGCAGAAGGGAAAAGCGTGAATCATCTGTTGCATCGCCTTGCAATATTGTGCGGGTTTAGTATGGTGCGGCTATGAATGGTTTCTCTCGGATAGGAATACTTGCGCTGCTTTGCCTTACGGCGTGTGGTGGCGATGCGCGCGGTGTGCTTGGGCTTGAGCGTGAGGCGCCCGATGAATTTGTGGTGGTGTCGCGTCCACCCCTTTCTGTGCCACCCGATTTTACGCTTGAGGCGCCTGATGTGAATAAGACGGGCCCACGTGCTTCGATGAGCGATCAGGCACGCGAAGCGCTAATTGGCACTACGGAGGAGAGGGTTCGCTCTTCCATTAGTGAGGGCACTGCAACGCGACTAGATGCGGATTTTCCGAACCCGATTGATGCTGATGGGGGTAAGTTGCCATCGGATTCACTGCAGAGTGAATTTACCTTACAGAAAGACGGTGCTATGGCGCGTCGTGCTTCGGCTGCTGCTGTTGCCCCTGTGGAAACGGGAAGCATGGGTAGTGCGGCGGAAAGCAGGCTGCTGAACCAGATAGGCGTGGATAATGCGGACGCTGATATTCGCAACAAACTGGGGGCGGATCTGCGGCGCGAACCTGAGGCGAAAGAAGAAGCCAAAAGCCTCTATGAAAGCATGATTGGTGCGGAGAAAGACGAGCCTGTGCTAGATCCTAAAGGGGAAGCGGAGCGTCTGCGCAAAAACAAAGATGCTGGCAAAAAACCCAATGTGGGCAAGGTGGTGACGGAAGATAAGAAGAAGTCACCCTCGGTCATTGACAGGTGGTTTTAGGGCATGAACAGGCAGCGACTTTTTATTTTTGTAACGTTCGTACTGCTTGTGATTATTGGTGCGCTTGTCTTTCGCTACGCGGGAAACAATACTTCTAAAACATTGAAAGATGCGTTGCCTGTAACGCTTTATACGCTGCCTAACGGGCTGCGTGTGGTGGTGGTAGAAAACCACCGTATTCCGGCGGTGAGCCACACGATGTTTATTGCGGCGGGAAGTGCGGATGATCCAGCGGGGAAATCGGGTATTGCGCATTATCTGGAGCATCTGACCTACAAGGGCACAGAAACTATTGATGCGACAGAATATGACCGCCGCTTGGCTGCGATGGGGGCGGATAATAATGCGTTCACCACTTCGGATTATACGGCGTATTATGTGAATGGGCCTGTCGAGCAACTTGATGCGATTATGGCGCTGGAATCGGATCGTTTTACGAACGGCGTGATTACCGATTCGCAGGCAGTGACTGAGCTTGAGGTGATAAAAGAAGAGCGTAAATTACGCGTGGATAGTGACCCTGCACGCCAGCTTGCCGAGCAGATGGATGCAGTGCAGTTTTTGATGCATCCGTACCGTATTCCGGTGATTGGCTGGGCGCAGGATATTACAAATTTAACGGCGAAAGATGCGCGTGCGTTTATTGCGAAGCATTATGTGGCATCTTCGATGGTGCTGGTGGTGGCGGGTGATGTGGAGCCAAAGGATGTGCGGCGTTTGGCGATGCGTTATTACGGCGGGCTAAAATCGCAGCGCGCGCCGAAACGCGCATGGTATAGTGAGCCGCCTGCGGTTGCAGCGCGCACGGTGAGTATTTCCGACAGCCGCGTGAAGCAGCGCCAGTGGGTGCGTAGTTACACGGCACCAAGTTTAGGCACTGCTATGGGGTCTGCGCCGCGCCCTGACGACACGGTGGCCCTTGCGCTTGCGGCTGAATGGCTAGGTGGTGGCAAAACGGGTGTGCTGTATCAGGCGCTGGTGGAATCGGAAGGGGTGGCGGTGGATGTGAGTGCATCCTATAACGCCGATCAGATTGGGCCTGGTACGTTCACGATTCATGCGATTCCGCGTGATGGTGTTAGCATGGCGGCGTTCGAAAAAGTGATGAATGAGGCGATTGCATCGGCATTGAAGGCGGGCCCTGACGCGGATGCGCTCAAGCGCGCAAAAACCTTGTATCGTGCAGATATTGTGTATGCCCAAGATGGGCTATCGCCGATTGCGATGTATATTGGATCGCTGATTATGGTGGGTAAAAGCGAGGAGTTTTTCTACGGGTTGCCTGCGATGATTGATGCGGTGAATGCAGATCATGTGCAGCGTATTGCAGCCGAGGTGCTGGTGAGAAAGCAATCGGTTACAGGGCATTTGCTGCCTGAGAACGAGACCGAAGTGAACACTGCACCCGCAGGGCTGCATGATGATGCGCAGACGATGGATCTGCCATGATGCGCCGCTTTATAATGCTGTGCTGTGTGCTGTGTGCTGCACCTGCTTACGCTATGATTTCGGTGGAAGATACTTCGGTGAAGGATGTACCTGTGTGGTATGCGCAGGATGCTTCGGTGCCGGTGGTGCATATTATTCTGATGTTTGAAGGTGCGGGTACGGCGAGTGACAGCGAAGGCAAAGAAGGCCGTGCGATGCTCGCTTCTCGCATGCTGAATGAAGGGGCTGGGGATTTGCCTTCGCTTGCATTTCATAAAGCGCTTGAGAGTTCGGCGATTAAGTTTTCGGTTTCTGCTTACCAAGATGATGTGATGGTTTCGCTGCATTGTTTGAAGGATGAATTGCCCGTGGCAGCGCGCTTGCTTCGGTTGGCGCTGACGCAACCGCGCTTTGATGCGCAGGCGTTGGACTATGCGAAGGAAGAGCAGCGCGTGGATATTAGGGCGCTGCGTGAAAGCCCTGAGAGTATTGCCTCGATTGCTTGGAATAAGGCTATGTATGGAAATCACCCTTATGCCAAAACGGGGTTGGGTGATGTGCAAAGTGTGAATGCGCTTTCGCGCGATGACTTGGAGCAATACCGCACTCGTTATTTGACCCGTGCAAATCTGCAAATTGCAGCCGCAGGAGACGCAAGTGCTTCGGAGCTTGAGGATGCGCTAGAGCCTTTGGTTGAAGCGCTGCCTGAGGCGTTTTTCCCCGAGCGTGACATAGCGGGGATTACGCTGGATGCTAAGGGAGAGGTTAAGCGCATTGCCTTTAATTCTCCACAAAGTGTGGTGGTGTTTGGTGGTTCGGGCATTGGGCGTAATGATAAGCGTTTTTACGCGGCGTATTTGATGAATCAGGTGCTTGGTAGTGGAGGGTTCACCAGCCGATTGATGCAGAATGTGCGGGTGAAAAAAGGACTGGTGTATGGGATAGGTACGGCCTTATCTGACAGTGCGGCGGTGGATAGTTTTGTTGGCCAGTTTTCGACCAGTAACAAGCATGTGGATGCGGCGATTGCGGAAGTGAAAGATACGGTGCGCGATATGGCCATTAATGGCATTTCGCGCACAGAATGCCGCCGTGTGAAGGACGACATTATTCGTGGGTTTATGCTGAAGCTGGATTCCACGCAGGAGATTGCATCGATTATTGCGATGATGATGCGCGATGATCTGGGGCAGGATTATATTGAAAAACGCGCAGAGTATTTTGAAGATGTGAAGTGCAACGATATTCAGGAAGCAGCGCGCATGTTGCTTACACCTGAACAGTGGATGTTTGTGGTGGTGGGTGGCACTGCCGATGCAACGCAGGATATGCCTTAATGCGTTGGTTGCATGATACGAAGATGATGCAGGCGCCTGCGCTTGATGTTTCGCAGCAGCAGTGTTTGAATCAGCAGCTTAGTGCCCTTGCATCGCACCCGTTGGTGACAGTGCTTAACGGGGTGGAAGATTTAGCCGATGCGCGGGTGATTGCGAAGCGCTTTCGTAGCAGCAGTGATGTGACGGTGGTGATTGGCACGGGGGGTGCAAGCCTTGGTGCGCAGGCGCTGGTTGCGGCAGCACCCGAACGTGCACGGCTTATTTTTTTGGATAATATCGACCCTCTAACGGTGGAGCGCTTATTTGCTTCGCTCGACAAAAGCCGCACGAGTTGGATTATTGCGAGTAAATCGGGCGGGACAACCGAGACGCTTGCCTGCATGCTGGCGCTGGTGCAGTCGTATGCGGCAGAAGGGATGCTGCCAGAGCTGAGCCGACTTGCCACGGTGATTACAGGCGCGCATGATAATCCCCTGCGCAGCCTTGCGCTTGCACATGCGATACCGCTGTGTGTGCATCCTGATATTGGTGGGCGCTATAGTGTGTTTACACTTGTTGGATTATTGCCAGCGCTGGTTGCGGGCATGGATGCTGCCAAGATTCGCCAAGGTGCGATTGCATGGTTTGCGCGCGTCAATTCGGGTGATGCTGAGATGGTAATGCAAGTGGTTGCGTGGCTGTATGGCACGCGCGAGCGCCAGCCTGTGCATGTGGTGATGGCGTATGCGGATGGGTTGCGCGCTTATACGCGCTGGTTTCAGCAATTATGGGCGGAGAGTTTGGGTAAAGATGGTAAAGGCACCACACCTTACGCGGCGGTGGGAACGATTGATCAGCACAGTCAGTTGCAGATGTTTTTAGATGGGCCGCGTGATAAAAGTTTTACGCTGGTGCTGCCGGCGCATGCGGGCCTTGGGCCGAAACTTGCGGCGGGTGGTAATGCGGCGCTTACCTATTTGGATGGGCATACGATGGGCGATGTGATGGATGCAAGTGCGGAAGGCACGGTGCAGACTTTAGCGGCGCATAACGTACCGATGCGGGTGCTGCGGGTGCGCGCCCTTGATGAGGCGGCGATGGGTGAGTTACTGCTCATGCAGATGGTGGAGACGATATTGGTGGCGGCGTTGATGGGGGTGGATCCGTATGACCAGCCCGCAGTAGAACAAGGCAAACTCCGCACGCGTGATATTTTACATAGCGGACCATCTGCGTTGTCGCGTCCACTTTCGCAACCCATCACGTAGCGCTGCTACGCTCAGTCTTGCAAAAGCGGCAAGCGCTCCTAGCATATGACACACTCTGTAAAATCTGTGCTGCGCACTTTAGGGGATTGGGCTCGCTTCGCATTGCGGTTCTGGGTTGGGGTGCTATAACGTGGGAATGACATCGCAGATTCGTATATTGCCTGAGGCGCTGGTGAACCAGATTGCGGCAGGTGAAGTGATTGAGCGGCCCGCATCGGTTGTACGGGAGCTGGTCGATAATGCGATTGATGCGGGGGCGTCGCGCATTGCGGTTGCGATAGAGGGTGCGGGGAAAATCCTGATTCGGGTGCGTGATGATGGGCGCGGCATGGATGCGGCCTCGCTGGCGTTGTGCGTGCAGCGGCATGCGACATCGAAGCTGCCAGATGCGGATTTGCTCGCGATTCATTTTTTGGGATTCAGGGGCGAGGCGCTGCCTTCGATTGGCTCGGTAGCGCGGCTTACCATCACTTCACGCGCGCGTGGTGCTGAGCTTGGTCACAGTATCACAGTTGAAGGCGGGCGTGTGGGGGCAGTGATGCCTGCGGCTTCGGCTGAGGGAAGTGTGGTGGAGGTGCGGGATTTGTTTTTTGCGGTGCCTGCGCGGTTGAAATTTCTGAAGTCGGATCGCACGGAGCAGATGCAGGTGGCGGAGTTGCTTGAGCGTATCGCGATTGCGCATCCAGATATTCATTTCGAATTGCAGGTGGATGGCAAAACATCGCGCCAGTTTGGGCGTACTATTGACAGTGTAGAAGATGCGTTTGCGGCGCGGATTGAGCAGGTGGTGGGCAAAGGGTTTGCCGCTAATATGGCGGTGGTAGGCAAAGAGCGCGAGGGCTTGCGCGTTTCGGGTTACGCTGGGCTTCCCACTTTTTCGCGTGGGAATGCGGCGATGCAGTTTTTGTATGTGAATCGCAGGCCGGTGCGCGATCGTTTGCTTTTGGGCGTGATTCGTGCAGCATATCAGGATGTGTTGGCGCGCGATAGGCACCCTGTGGTGGTGCTGTTTGTGGAAGTGCCGCCCGAGCAGGTGGATGTGAACGTGCACCCAGCGAAAGCGGAGGTGCGGTTCCGTGATGCGCAGATGGTGCGGGGAATGCTGTTTTCGGCGTTATCGGATGCGCTTGCTGGAGTGTCGCAGCGTGCCTCGACAAGCGTTGCAGAACAGGCATTAGCGGCGTTTGTACCGCAGGCATTTGTGCAAACGCAAGGGGCGCTGTATGCGCCTGTGGCAGGGGCGTGGCAACCGCGTGTTGTTACAGCGGCGCAGCAATGGGCACCGCAAGCGCGTGGTTCGGTTGCGATGATGGAGTTGCCTGAAGCTGAGCAGGATACTGCGCCTGTAGATGCACCTTTGGGGGCGGCGGTAGCGCAGCTTCATAACACTTATATTGTGGCAGAAACGCGCGAGGGGCTTGTGGTGGTGGACCAGCATGCGGCGCATGAGCGGCTGATGTATGAGCAGGTGAAAGCGCAGATGGAGCGTGGTGGCGTTGCACGGCAAATGCTGCTGATTCCTGAGCTGGTGGAGTTGAGTGAAGGGCAGGTGGATGCGCTTGCAGCACGGCTTACGGAATGGGCAGGGCTTGGGTTGGTGATGGAACGGTTTGGGCCCACTGCACTGGTGGTGCGCGAAATTCCAGCGTTGCTTGGCGAAACGGATATTGCGGGGCTGGTGCGTGATTTGGCCGATGATGTGCAGGAATATGATGCAGGGTTGGCGCTGAAAGACCGCATAGAATCGCTGCTTTCGACGATGGCGTGCCATGGCAGTGTGCGGGCAGGGCGCGCACTTACGATTCAGGAGATGAATGCGCTGCTTAGGCAGATGGAAGCAACGCCGTTTTCGGGCCAGTGTAATCATGGTAGGCCGACGTATGTGACGCTTAAACGCACCGACATAGAAAAACTCTTCGGGCGAAGATAATGGTTTGTATAGCGGACCGCCTACGTCGTCTGAACCCCATTTCTGATGCTCACGTAGCGCTGCTACGCTGCGCTCATAAATGAGAACCCTCCTAGTATTCGGCCCACTCTCCAAACCGTGGGTAAGAGAAGAGAGAGGAGAATTTGCTGTCTTGCTTGCTATTGGGTCTTTGGGTATGAAGGGGCAACGGGAGAATGTTATGGATACGCCGCTTGTCTGGCAGGGGCTTTATACATTGATGCTTGCGGCTTCGGCGGCGCTGGTGGTGTGGGCAGCGTTTGTGGCGCTTCGGCAGTTGTATCCTTCGCTGAAATTGTTTTATGGGCAGGGCGCGGAGAAGTTATCTGACGCGGTGCCTTATGGGATGGCGCTCGCTGTGGTGGTGCTTGGTTTTTCGTTTGCGGCGTATGTGACGCCTGCAACGGTGATGGCGGGGTTTGCAGTGCTGGTGCTTGCAGGAGTTGCGAGCTTTAAGCCGTTGCCGCCGATGACGTTTCAGCTTGGCTGTTTTATGGCGTCGGCCTGTGCGCTTTTTGCGGATGTGGCGCTGCTTAAAGAGGGTGCATTTACGCCGCAGGAAATGGGACTGGCAGCAGGATTTATTGCGGCACCTGTGATTGCAAGCTGTGCAAGCCAGCAAGGTGAGGCGACTAAGGCCGCGCTTTTGCTGATAGCGCTGATTGCACTTGCGGCAGTGATTGCAGGGCCCATGCTTACAGAAAACTTTACGCACGGCACGGCTGCGGCTGCGGTGGTGTGCGCGGCGAGTGGTATTGCGCTTGTGTATGTGCAGAGGCACCACGGCGCGGTGGGGCGCGCGTGCTTGGTGGCATTGCTGCTCGTGCTTGCGCATTCGGCGCTGATGCTTGCGCATGCGGGGCAGATGGTGGCGGGGCTTGCGCTGATGGGGGCGCTTGTGGCGGCGGCCTCTATTGCAGCGGCTTCGCAGATGAGTGCGTGAGATGAGTGAAGAACAGACGGCAAGAGATTCGTGGTGGGCGCGGCGCGGGGTGAAATTGCTGCCGTTACTCCATGATGGCGCGATGGGTGTGGTGAGCCTTATTGCTGCGCTCTATTTGCGTTTGAGCGCGCAGGGGATTACGGCCCACGCAACCTATCTGTTGCCTGCGAGTGCTGGGTTTGCAGTGATTTTAATCCTGTGTTTGTATTTTGAGCGTACCCATAGGCGGCTGTGGCGTTATGTGTCGCTCAATGATCTGGTGGTGGTGGCGAAGGCAGGGAGCCTTGCGATTTTACTGTTTTATGTGGGGCTGTTTCAGTTTACGCGGCTGGAAAATTTTCCGCGTTCGGTGGTGATGATTCACTGGATGACGCTGATGTTGCTGCTGATGGGCCCACGGGTGCTATGGCGTTTATCGCTGGATAGATCGTTGATTGATAAATTGCGCGGGCAGGGCAAACTTCGCACCCCTGTGCTGCTGGTGGGTGCAGGGCGCGAGGCGGAATTGTTTATTCGTGAATCGGTGAGCAATACGGATTTTCCTTATAAGGTGGTGGGGCTGGTGGACGATGCGCCTGAGAATCAGGGGCGCGAACTGCACCATGCGCGGATATATGGAAAGATTGATGAGACGGCGTATATTATTGACAAACTGGAGCGCAAAAATCGCAAGCCGCAGCGTATTATTCTCACCCAAGAAACACTGGATAAAAGTAAGCTTGAAGGGTTGCTCGCTGCGGCAGAAGAAAAGCGGGTGAGCCTAGCGCGCATGCCGCGTATCAGTGCGCTTGCGAGTGGCGATATTACGGCGATGGAAGTGCAGCCCGTGGCGGTGGAAGATATTTTGGGGCGGCCCGAGCAGCAGCTTAACCGCGCGGCGATGCAGGCGCTGGTTGCTGGAAAGCGGGTGCTAATTACGGGCGCGGGAGGCTCGATTGGTTCGGAGCTTACACGGCAGGTGGCGGCGTTTGGCCCCAGTGTGATTGTGCTGTATGAATTATCGGAATATAATTTGTATATGGCCGACCAGCAGCTTGCCGAGGCAGCGCCGCATGTGGCGCGTGTGCCAGTGGTGGGTGATGTGCGCGATTTTGCGCAGCTTTCTTTTGTGATGCAGAAGTATAATCCGGATATTGTATTCCATGCAGCGGCAGTGAAGCATGTACCGCTTTCGGAGCAGAATCCTGATCAGGCGGTGATAACTAATATCATGGGCAGCAAGCAGGTGGCGGATGCCTGTGTGGCATGGGGCGTGCCATTGATGGTGCAGATTTCGACCGATAAGGCGGTGAACCCGATTAGTGTGATGGGGGCAACCAAACGGGTGGCGGAGATGTATTGTCAGGCGCTTGCGCAGACGGAAACGACGACACGGTTTGTGACGGTGCGGTTTGGCAATGTGCTGAATTCGGCAGGTTCGGTGGTGCCTTTATTTGTGCGCCAGATTGCGCGCGGTGGGCCAGTGACGATTACACACCCTGATATGACGCGCTATTTTATGACGATTGGGGAGGCGGTGGAGCTGGTGCTGCAAGCGGCGTCGCTTGATGCAGAAGATGCAGCGCGCGCTCGGATTTATGTGCTGGAGATGGGCGAGCCGGTGCGGATTGAAGATTTGGCAAAACAGATGATTCGTCTTTCGGGACTGAAGCCGAACAAGGATATTGCCATTGAATATACGGGCCTGCGCAGGGGCGAGAAACTCTATGAAGAGTTGTTTCATGCGAGTGAGATGCTGGCTAATACGGCGCATCCTTCCATTCGTCGTGCGAATGCGCGGGCGGCGGATCACGCAGAGTTGAATGCGATGATTGCTGCGCTTCTAGATACTGCGATTACACGGGTGCCGAGAGATATTAAGACAGCGATTAAAGGGATTGTGCCAGAGTTTTTACC
>JAIXZB010000099.1 GCA_027489915.1 Rickettsiales bacterium
GAAAGCATGTTGATCAGTTCGACCTGACCGAGAAAGAAAAACTCGAACTGGTGAATGCTGTCTGGAAACTCGTGGATAGCGTGCTCGACCAGCATCTTGGACTGAATCAGCTACCGGCGAGAACACCCGACCAGAGCCTAACGGAGTCGAACTGCGCGAAACCCAAGCGTCAGAGCCATTCTTCAGGAAAGATAAAATCGTTGCGGCAGAGTAAAAGGGCATTTGAGGCAGAATAATGGAAAAATTAGAACTCCCGGGGCTGGCACTGGCAGCGACCTTGGCGGGATTACGTTCGATTAGATAAGTTATGGTGGTGTGCGAAGTCATGAGCGAACTAGTCTCCAATGGTCTATCCCCTGTTTTACAGGGAAAATACAGGGATTTTTTAAATTTTCAGGCCCTTATTCGACCTATGCTCTAGGCAAGTCTACGGAAATGCTCATTATTCAAGCCAATTCCCTATTATTCGTAACAGGGAAATAAAATCAGCATATCAGGAAACTCCACTCGACTTATCTATGTAAAAGAGCGTTGCTGGCCACGCTAAAATCGAGGCCGCACATGTCCAAACAAAACCAAAGTCGCAAAGTAGGCTACAAGAACCCACCTAAGCAAAGCCAGTTCACAAAAGGCTGTTCCGGCAACCCCAAAGGCCGACCCAGGAAATACGACCCTGCCGCCGAACGTAAACAGCTTAAGGCGCTGCTAGAGTTGTTGGCTACACGCCCGCACCAAGGCTTTACAGGGAAAGGAAATTCTAAATCACTGAATTACGTACTGTGGCTAGTTAAGGAACTGGAGATCCAGATTCGCTTGCAGGTCTACAACCGCGTGACAGATGTGGACCCTAAATATCAGCCGCCAGTGAAGCCCAACATGCTCAAGCGCAAAATGGAAAAGCAAAAACGCTTAAACTAAATTCAAGTTAGCCCTCTAGTTTGAGAAGTGCCATTTCGAACTTGTTTATTCTAGAATTGCTCCGTTATCCAGAGTTTGCAGCCGCAATGGTTTGCGAAGAATCATAAAGGTCACAAGGCAAGCTGCCATGGCGCAAACGGCAATAAAAAATGCCATTGAAATCACCTCCGTCGCACCGAAAAAAGCTGAAAGACCTGCTGCCATAGCGCCGACCAGCATCTGCATCGAGCCAGCTAGCGAAGATGCAAGCCCTACACCATCAGTAATGTTATCCATCGCCAAAACTACCGTTGTTGGTATAATCAGTCCCAAACAAGCTGTGGTCGCCATCAAAAATACTAGCGTTAAGGGCAAACTAGCAGCACCTATTGCTGCCGCCACTGCAAGCAAGCTAGGGAAAATAAGAAATCCCAACACCCCTCTTCGAATCACGCGCTCGGCTCCTATCCTAGAAACTAAAGGTCCACCAGCCTGCGCTGCCAATACAAAACCTAACCCATTCAGCCCGAAAGCAAGACTAAAGCCAAGCGGCGATAACCCAAAAGCATCCGCGTATACAAATGGTGCAGTTGTGATTAGAATCGAAAACGCCCCAAAACAAGATGCACTTACTAATACTGGGCCTGTGAAATCACGCGTTCGAAAGAGCTTAGTCGCTTGCTTGATCACAGCGCCCAATCCGGACTTACTTCGCGTACTCAACGTTTCAGGTAGACGAGCCACTACAATTATTAAAGCGCCCAATGACAAGACAAGCAAGACAGCAAATATAGCCCGCCATCCAGCCAACTCTAATATTCCGCTACCAATCAGTGGTGCGAATATCGGTGACACTCCAATAATAATTAAGATCAATCCGATCAATTTAGTCGCATCTGCTCCAGTGTATAGATCGCGAACTAGCGCGCGTGGCACTACCACAAGCGCTGCCGCACCAATGCTTTGCACGAACCTAGCTAAAAGTAGCGTCTCGATTGTTGGCACAACGATGCCCCCTAATGTACCAATAACGAAAATACCCAGCGCCCAGATTAACACAGTGCGTCGCCCTAAACGGTCTGACAGTGGTCCCCAAAAAAGCTGCGCTGCGCCAAATCCCACGAAATAAACCAGCAATGTTGCCTGAATCGCAAAAGTAGAAGTGCGCAGTTCATTAGCCATGTAAGGGAGAGCTGGTAGGTACATATCTGTCGCCAACGGACCAACTGCAGACACCATACCAAGTATAAGCGCTAGTCCGAAAAGTTTGGTACGTTTGACTTGCTGCATTTGCTATCCTGTATGTTGTTCTAATTTAATACTGAAAGTAAATTTAGTAAGTCCTATCATTCTAATGCACAACCCCTAATTGATTACTAAAAACTACCCTAGGTTGAATTTTCCAAGATTTTTTTTGATAAATTTGGATTAACCGCATTCAATAGATTTACGTGGCCTGACTCACACAGGAGGACGCCATGTCAAACTCACAGAGAATTATACAAAACAATCTGCATGATTTTGAAAAGATTCAGAGCTTCTCTTCCAGCCTGAGTGCACTCACACTTCAGGAAGAAAGAAAGAATGACTCATTAAATCTGCAAGTAGAATGCTCAACAGATATGCAGTATCTGAATCAATATTATTTCATCAGGCAATATGCTTATCAAAATGATCTGCAAGTCAAATCGTTCACTGGCGAAGAAGACGATATTGACCTTAGAAGTAATCTGTTAATTGCTCGCAAAGGCCATTTCTGCGTGGGCGGCGCACGCCTGACAATTTCTAAAGCTTCTAACCGAGTCAAATTACCTCTGGAAAGAGGAGACGATTACAGACTAACGGATTATCTACCTTGGCTATCCGAACTTAATTACTGCGAGCTTGGACGTACAGCAATTATCCCTCAGTATAGAGATTCAGATGCCTTACATAAGCTGTTTGCTTTAGCACTGGATATTGCTCGCCAGAACTCATGCGAGTACATGGTGGGAGTATCCCCTCCTGCCGTGGCAAGGCACTTCAAAAAAACTTATATGGCATTGGGACTGCAGCCTGAAATTCGCAAAGATATTCCTGCACCACTAGGTCCCGAAAACCAACACATGATATTACATTTTCAGATCGCAAAACTTTAATAATTTTAGGAGATAACAATGAACGCCACACAAGCCGCTTTCAAACCATTATCATCGAATGACGCAATGAACTATTTACCAAGTTTGCCAGAAAAAGCCGCTGAAGTAGTAAAGCGCTACTTAGATGTGATTGATATTGAGCAGTATAAGTATTTTTTATACGCTATGTATCACTACACACTAGATAGCGAAGCTAAGCTTTTATATGCTAGCAAGTTATGTAATAATCCTGCACTAAAAAAATACTTCAAGGAAATGGCAAAAGAAGAACGTGGCCACTATTTATTAGCACAACGGGATATAGAAGAGTTCGGCATCAACGTGGTAGGCTCACCTGATTCTGAGCCAGTACGTGATTTCAGAAAATATTGGTATGAACTAGGCACAGAAAATGACAATGAGTTTCTTGGTGCCATGTTCGTATTCGAGAACATCGCTAGTTTGTGTGTTGAAGAAGTTCGAGCAATGGTTAAGCGCCTTAATCTTACCAAGCGTCAGGCAAGGTGGTTACTTGTGCACTTAGAAGCGGATGAAGATCATGGGGCAGAAGCTTATAAGATGTGCCTTTCTTATGCATCAGATAATCCAGAAGCTATCTTAAGGGCTGCTCAAGAAGGGGTGGATCGATGGATTGCTGTATTTGAAGATGCACTCTCTAATACGCTAGATAGCTCTGAAGCAACATCTAAACTTGTTTCTCATTATGCTAGCAACGTCAATTGATTGGTTCAGATAAAAATTGATTCTGAAGGGGGTGCAGAGCATACGAATAGCGCTTTAATCTGCGTATAATAGCAAAATAAACTGTAAATTTCTATTTTTTGTATGATAATTATCAGTTGATTTTCTAACCACAGAAAGCTACTCAGAAGCGAATTTTTCTTTGGTAGCCATGAAAAAGCTATGCTCTGCAGCCACCTTTTTGTACGTTTGTTGCCAATCAACAGCGTATGGATCTTCGCAAGCTACAGAAGGTTCCCTTAACGAACTTCTCAATACAAAAATCTACAGTGCCTCAAAAAAACCCGAAGATGGTAACAAATCACCCTCTGCACAGTATGTGATTACTGAAGAAGACCTCAAGCAGATGGGTGTACGGCATGTGGCGGATGCTTTGCGAACCGTGCCTGGACTGCAAGTATCTAAGATAAGCTCTAACAAATGGATGGTTGCTTCAAGAGGCTTTGGTGAGCAATTCTCAAACAAACTCCTTGTATTGATTGATGGCCGCCCAGTTTATACTACTCTATTTTCTGGAGTGCTATGGGATCAGCAAGACGTACCAATCCAAGACATAAAGCAAATAGAAGTTATCAGGGGCCCTGGCGCGGCTATGTGGGGATCTAATGCCGTCAATGGCGTTATAAATATTATCACCAAGTCATCGGAGACCACACTCGGCACAAAAATGTCAACCACCGCAGGATTTACGGATACAGGCGAAACACAACTAGTATTAGAAGCCTCACACGGCTTAAAAATAGATACTAAAAGCACAATGAGATCCACATTAAAGCTTCGTTCGGATCCAAGCTACGTACCCGTAAATAAAGCTAATAATAACGACGATTCTTGGAAGTCAAAGTCGGCGAATCTTAGATACGATCACAAACCCAGCTCCAATGAATCATTGAGCGTTCAAGGTGGTATTTACACCAACAAATCTGAACAAATTTATACTTTTCCTACTTTAGTTGCTCCATTCAGAACCAGAGAATCCGGTATCGAAGAATCAAAAGGCGGCAACATTCTCGCTGACTGGAGTAAAAATCTTTCTGATAGTGAGTCAGTCAGTTTAAAAGGATACGTTGATTATTTTGATTGGTCTTATGTGCGATCCAAAGCACAAATGGTAAATACCAGTGTTGAAGGTCAATACGACTTTTTAATGTTCGATTCTTGGGAAACCATAAGTTCTGTTGGCTATAGAGTTTCATCAGATTCCATCGAGAATGGAATGTACCTAAGCTATAATCCAGACTCTTACACAGCCCAGTTTTTTGATGCTCTCTTCCAAACCAAAATACCGCTAGTAAATAAGAAAGTCTTTCTGACAGCAGGAAGTCGCTTAGAATCTAATAGTTACACAGAACTAGCGCTTTCCCCCAGTATCAAACTCTCCTATGAACCTGATCCGATGGTAATGCTATGGTCATCATGGTCAAAAGCACAACGTATACCTAGCAGGGGGACCTATCACCTTACTACGCTAGTTGCGGGTACGCCAACTGGGTACGTAGCATTTATACCTAATAGGGATTTTGAACCTGAAAAAGTAGACGCCTATGAAGCAGGATTACGATTAAATCCACTGGCTGGCCTTAGTCTAGACTCGACTGTATTCTATAATAACTACAATGACCTCAGAACATTTGAGCCAACAATTCCATTCGGCAACATATCTTCACCGCGCACATTAAGTAATCTTGGTGAAGCTAATACTAAGGGACTCGAAGTGTCTGCAACCTATCAGACAACTCCTGACTTACGTCTTAATTTGGGCTATTCATATCACGAGCTATCATTCTCAAGTAACCCTGGCACCCTTGATACAGTTTTCTTAAACACTGCAGGTAGGTGGCCAGAGCAAATGTGGAGTGCTCGCGCTGCATATAATATTGCCGAAGATTTAACTCTGAATTCATCTCTGTATTACAATTCCAATATGGCTGCATCTGGAATACCTTCTTATTCTAAACTGGATGCAAATCTTGCATGGTACGCATTAGAAAGTACCGAGCTTATACTTGGCGTTGACAACATTACGGATGACCTGCACCCAGAATATTCTGCGCCTCTTTATGGTGAGCGCTTAGAGATACCCAGACTATTTTATCTTACAGTTAAAGTGACAATGTGAAGCGCTGTTTTCTTCAGTTAGCTATTATAGCAAATTGCATGCTAGCACCACATAGCACTGCGTTTGCTCAAGAATTGCAAAATAGATCAAATCATATCACTGCAAACATACTGCTCGAAATTCCGCGTTACATAGAAACTTCAGTTATAAAACTTGAAACATTATGCATTGTCGACAATTCAGATCTTTCAAGAAAAGCTAAAGAGCGTAATACAACAAAAAATTCCTTTAAAAAGATAATCTTATTAAACACAAAAAGCAATCTGACTGATTGTGACTTTGTCTACACAGAAAACAAGCGACAAGCGCGCAGATACCTAAGAAACAAATCTTACAAGACAATCATAACCTCGAACTACAGCTCGTTCATCGATGAAGGAGGTGCGTTAGCTATACTTGATGATAACGGACAAATAGGAATCGAATTAAATCTAAGTACCGCCAAGCAACTTGACATAACTTTCAACCCAGATCTTCTGGAAGTAAGTAAGAGGGTTATACAATGATCAGAAATTGGTATCGAAAACTTCCCATAGCGCACAAAATAAGAATACTTCTTATTACAGCTGGAATGGCAAGCATCCTATGCTTTAGCAGTGTGTATATATACTTTGGGGCGATAATTCTCAAAGCCAATATTCTAGCCGATGCAGCCAATGCTGCCAGCATGTTTGGTAGCAGAAATATTGCCGCCATTAAATTCCAATCAAGGGATTTTGCTGAAAAGAATCTAAGATCCTTAAAAGATAACCCCTCGCATGATGCAATCTGTATCTATGATGCCAAAGGTGGATTGTTTGCCAAATTCCTTAAAAAGAATAATTGGTCATGTCCAAAACTAAGACCAGAGTGGAATGGCACTTTCAGTGAAAAAGACCTTGAAATATCCGATCAAATTTATGTCCTGAGAAACATTTATTCTGAGGGTGATATCATAGGGGCGTCGCTTGTCGTGGCGAACCAAAATACTCTGACCAAGTATGTTACGAGTCAGTTAGGCATCATGAGCGTCATCGCAATCATCGCAATTATACTCTGCAGCCTGCTATCAAATTACTTACAGAGATTATTATCTCGTCCTATTATTGATATCGCCCATGATTTCCAAACTATAGCACAAAGCGAACCCATTGGCAGCAGGATTGCCGAACGATACGAAGATGAGATTGGTCAAGTGGCCAATGCTTTTAATCGTATCCTGACCCTAGTAGAAGATAGAAATCAGGAAACAATAAAAAAGCTAGAAGTCGCAACCAGAGCTCATATCGAAGGAACTCGGCGCATTGAAGAACTGCAAAACCAATTTTCTGAGTCATCCGAGTCATTTTCAGTATACATACAGCTTCTCAATGAGAAGGTTTTGGGTGAAGACTCAAATAGGTATCTAAAATATCAAGCGGATGTATTCGAGGCTATGGAAACGTTTAATATAAAAATTAGTTCATTTAAGCGCTTAACGGAACTCTATTCTAATGCCATATCTGGGAATCCTGTAGAGATTGAGCTCATCGCTTACCTCGATAATTTTATGAAAAAAATTAAAGCGGTAGTACCTTTCATTATGATTCGTAGAAGCAGTGCTTTTACCGCCATAAACTCTCCAATAAAAGCTAAAGTTTACAAGATGGCTTGGGATGAAACTTTCGCAATTATTATTAACTTATTTGACACACTTTGTGGTTTTGTAGAGTTTCCACCTCAGATGGCGCTTGATTACAATACACTAGATCACAAGCTGTGCATTTCGTTTGTAAGCTCTGAGCACAATGCAAGAAATATCAGTTCGGGGTTTGTTAAATTTGGTAGGTTAAAAGAATCTCAAGAGTTCAACTCAGAATACAGCGGCGAATGCGAATTCAGAAAAGGAACCATTGAAGATCCAGAGGTTGCGGGGGAGTTTATTAATTCTGATATTATTCAACGTGACCAGCTAAAGTATATTCTTGATAGTATGAGCTATATTGCCAACGCAAATGCAATGGAAATTGAACATCAGTTTGCAAATGAGCAATTTCACATTATCTTGGATCTCAAAGGCGTGATGTTTAGTGAGTCTAAAATTCTTAAATCACTTGAAATCCAGTAAAGCTATGTCCAGAAAAACCGATACTGCCGATGAACAGATTGGAAAAAAAATCAGAGAGAGAAGACATCTTCTTGGTTTTACGTGTCCGCAATTCGCAGAATTTTTAGGCATCAGTTTCCAACAACTATATAAATACGAAAACGGCAAAAACCGCGTCAGCTCATCTCAACTTGCAAAGATTGCCAGGCTTTTGAATGTTGATGTTAATTATTTCTTCAGCGACTCTTTAGATGTTCTGGGGCTGAATAAAACGGACCCATGCAATGCTGCACGCATTGCCAGTGAGCCTGAGACTACTAAATTGGTCAAGAATTACATTTCGATACCCGACCCGCGCGTAAGAGATGCAGTTACCGAGTTAGTGACAAGTGTAACCAAATATCTTACCAGGAAATCTGTATGAAAGAGCCCTATAAAGGTAATGCATCCAACAATGATCTCAACTCACATGTTGGCAAGCGCGTAAGGCAATTACGACATATCTTAAATTTAAATCAGTCGAATTTAGCATCTAAAATATCGGTCACCTACCAACAGCTACAAAAATATGAATCAGGGACAAGTAATTTGTCTGTAAATATGCTTGAAAAAATAGGTCGCGCCCTCAATGAGGAGATAATTAATTTAGTCGGAAATGGCTCTGACAGAGAAGATCTTCTAGATATTCTAAAGCTAATCATAAACAATTCTGAGTATAATACGTCCTCTAAAAATCTGCGCCATTTAAACACTATCTGTGGGTTTCTAGCTAAACCCGAAGCGCATGATGTTACTAAAGCGCTTACTAAATTGCTCAGTGCTCTAGAACAAAGCGATGTATTGGCCGAGCCTCGTTAAGCATCAGCTATCGACCTCTAATCCGAATAACACACGAGTGAATATGTTCCTGCAGCATCCTGCGAATGCCTTTATAACACAGCCATACATCCTTAACGTTCTATCTTGACGGCACATTCGGCCGCGCAGAAACCCGGCCTTAAACAAGCCTATTCAGCGCCAGCATCTAGGTTCCCCAGTCAATCTAGTAACGAAAACCCCACCGAGCGCGCACCTCAACGGGCGGTTCTATAAAATGATGCAGAGATAAAGGAATAATGGTGGAGCATAACGGAGTCGAACCGTTGACCTCTTCCATGCCATGGAAGCGCTCTACCAGCTGAGCTAATGCCCCACGTAAAAAGTGGTGAAGGGCTATTTATCGCCTTTGCATGCACTTGGCAAGTGCGACTAATCCGTCATCTTCAACGCCGCAATGAACGCGCTTTGCGGAATATCCACATTGCCCACCGAACGCATCTTTTTCTTACCTTTTTTCTGCTTATCCAGCAGTTTGCGTTTGCGGGAAATATCCCCGCCGTAACATTTCGCCGTCACGTCTTTGCGCATCGCCGAAATGGTTTCACGCGCAATCACTTTGCCGCCAATCGCCGCCTGAATCGCAATCTGGAACAAATGCTTGGGAATCAAATCCTTCAGCCGTTTGCACAACGAACGCCCGCGCGGGTCGGCCTGAGAACGGTGCACAATCATCGAAAGCGCATCCACCGGCTCGCCATTCACCAAAATCGACACCTTCACCAGATCCGCCAAGCGGTATCCATCGATGTGATATTCAAAACTCGCATAGCCCCGCGTGCCCGATTTCAAACGGTCGTAAAAATCAAACACAACCTCGTTCAGCGGCAGTTTATATTCCACCATCGCGCGGCCACCCACATAGGTCAGGTTCGCCTGCTCGCCGCGTTTTTCGGTGCAGAGCGCCAGCACATTTCCCAAATACTCATCGGGCACAAAAATCGTCGCATGAATCCACGGCTCGTGCGTCTCGCGGATTTTCACCACATCGGGGTAATCCGCAGGGTTGTGCAATTCAATATGCTCCCCACTCGTCAGCTCGATTTTATACACCACGCTCGGCGCCGTCGTAATCAGCTCAAGGTTAAACTCACGCTCCAACCGCTCCTGAATAATCTCGAGATGCAGTAATCCCAAAAACCCACAGCGAAAGCCAAACCCAAGCGCGGTCGAACTTTCCGTTTCAAATTGAAAGCTCGCATCATTCAGCCGCAGCTTCGCAAGCGATTCCTTCAGCTCCTCAAACGCGCCCGATTCCGTGGGGTACAATCCGCAAAATACCACGGGCTGCACTGGCTTAAACCCAGCCAGTGGCTCGCAGTTCACATTCTTCTCATCCGCCACTGTGTCGCCCACATTGCAATCCGCAACCTGCTTAATACCAGTGATGATATACCCAACTTCACCCGGCCCCAGTGCCTCAACACTCACCTTCTTCGGCGTGAACACGCCCACCTGCTCCACCACATGGGTGCTGCCACCATTCACCATGCGAATTTTCTGGCCGCGCTTGAGCGTTCCTTCCATCACACGCACCAAAATCACCACACCCAAATACGTGTCATACCAGCTATCCACCAGTAGCGCCTTCAGAGGCGAGGTTTTATCGCCCTTGGGCGCAGGCACGCGCTTAACAATCGCTTCAAGCAACTCCTCAATCCCAATGCCCGATTTGGCCGATACCAACAGTGCATCGCTCGTATCAATCCCAATCATGTCTTCCACCTGCTGGCGCACACGCTCTGGCTCGGCGGCAGGTAAATCAATCTTGTTCAGCACTGGCACAATTTCATTATTATTATCAAGCGCCTGATACACGTTAGCAAGCGTCTGCGCTTCCACGCCTTGGCTTGCATCCACCACCAGAAGCGATCCCTCGCACGCCGCCAAACAGCGGCTCACCTCATAGGCAAAATCCACATGCCCGGGTGTATCCATCAAGTTCAGTGTATATGTCTCACCGTCTTGTGCCTTGTAGGTCAGCCGCACCGTTTGCGATTTAATCGTAATCCCGCGCTCTTTTTCAATATCCATCGAATCAAGCATCTGCGCGCTCATTTCGCGCAGTTCCACCGCCCCGCATGCCTGAATCAAACGGTCAGCAAGAGTCGATTTGCCATGATCGATATGGGCAATAATCGAGAAATTGCGAATATGAGAGATGGGTGTAGTTGCCATAGTGGCCGCCATCTATAGCGATAACCAGCGCAAAGGCAAGCCCCACGCAGCCTCCTAATAACACCTAAAACAACGTTACAGCGCAACACACGTTGAAATCCCTCACCAACCACGCTAAGATTGCCAAGATTTAATCATTAAAAAGCAATGACATGACATACAAGACGTTAGATTGATTCTCATGAAACCCATCCAACACATTCGTTTTTTATCATCTTGTGCGCTGCTTGGCATCTGCCTCTCAAGCCCTGCCCGCGCGCAGTATTACGATATGCCAGCCCCCACACCCGTGTATGTAGAAAACCGCCCGTCTCAGCGCCCCATGCCCATGCTTCGCAATGAATTGCGACAAGAGCAGCGCCGCCAGGGTGCCAAATGCATGAACGCTTACCCCGAAGATCATTCAGGCTTCACCAATTGCATTCGCAATGAAAATCAGAGTAACCGAACTTTCCCTGCGCGCATGCATTATATGCCCATGCGCGATGCACCAAACGAATAGGAGCCACCATGCGTCTACTAGTCATCGAAGATGATGCAACCCACGCCAAATTTATAGTCGATGGCCTGCTCGAAGCAGGCCACAATGTCGACCACGCAAAAGATGGCATGGATGGGCTTTTCCACGCCACCGAAGAAAAATACGATGTCATCATAGCCGATCGCATGCTGCCAAAGCTTGACGGACTCACCATCATCAACACATTGCGTCAATCGGGCAATCACACGCCTGTGCTGATTCTCTCATCACTCAGCAAAGTCGAAGATAAAGTGCAGGGCCTCAAATCGGGTGGCGATGATTACCTCACCAAACCCTTCTCCTTCAGCGAACTCATGGCGCGTGTGGAAGCGCTCGCGCGGCGTTCTGTGGCCACCGAAAGCGAACAGACCACCCTCACCATCGCCGATTTAGAAATGGATCTGATTCGCCGCACCGTAACCCGCGCAGGCAAAAAAATCGATTTGCAAAACCGCGAATTCCGTATTCTCGAATACCTGATGCGCCGCGAGGGGCAAGTAGTCACCCGCACCATGCTGCTCGAAGGGGTGTGGGATTTCCACTTCAATCCCCAGACCAATCTCATCGATGCGCAGATAAGCAAAATTCGCCAGAAAATCGACAAAGGTTTCGATAAACCACTGCTCCACACCATCCGTGGCGCAGGTTATAAAATCGAGTCGTAAATGTCGCTCTTGCGCCGCTTGCTGCGGTCATTTTCGTTCCGCCTCATTTTCATCACCATGATTATCTTTTTCTCAACCATGATAATCATGCGCATGGCGCTTTACCGCGCCACCGTAAAAGAAGCGGTCGAAGAAACCAAACGCACCGTCAACGAGCAATTCTACCAAATCGATAATGGCATCAATAAGCGTGGTTACCAGCATGGCCTCAACCTTATAGCCACCGTCATCCATTTCGACATCGAGAACGTTTTCGCCCTCGCCTATGTCGATAAAAACAAACGTCTACGCGAGGGCAATCTCACTGCATGGCCAGATACAGTAAAAGCTGAAGGAGAGTGGTTTACGTTTCGAGTAGCAAGCATCCCCGAAGAGATTCCTTTATCAGCAGATTCCTCAACATTACTCGATAGTTTTCAGAGTGTGCGCGCCGTAAAAGGCATGGAAACCCGTACATTCCTCGCACGCATCCACCGCTACCCCAACGGCGCGCAACTGCTTGTGGGCTACGATATGCGCCACATCACCCAAATGCGCGCCCTGCTATTCAACGTGCTGCTTGAGAATACCATCATGTCACTTGTTGCAGCCCTGATCTGTAGCTTCACCATTTCCTATTGGATAAATCATCGCCTGCGTGTAGTGAATCGTACCTGCGCACAGGTAATATCTGGCGATATCGAAGTGCGCGCACCCACCAGTGGTGGTGGCGATGAGTTCAATCAGCTCGCCATCAATTTCAACGCCATGTTATCGTGGATAACACAACTCATCCACTCCATCAAAGACACCACCAACGCCCTCGCGCACGATATGCGCACTCCCCTGTCGCGTCACCGCATCCACCTCACACGGCTCATAGAAAGTAATGATTTCCCCGAACAACACAAACCCGCCATCCAAGCCGCTGTCGATGAAGTCGACACCATCGTCGGCTTATATGATTCCATCCTAAACATCTCACGTGCCGAATCACGCGCAGCGGTCGAAAGTTTCAGTGATTTCAACCTTCGTGAACTTCTCTCAAACGTAACCGAAATCTATGAAATCCTTGCCGAACAACGAAGCATCAGCATCACACTCTCCTGCCCAGAATCCATTACACTCACAGGTGAACAACAGCTCATTGCTCAAGCCGTTGCCAACCTCGTCGATAACGCCATCAAATATGCTCCAAGCAATACGATTGTCAGCATAACAGGGGCGCAATCAGGCGAAAGCATCACTATCAGCGTTGCCGATCAAGGCATCGGAATTCCAGAATCCGAGCGCGAAAAAGTCAAAGAACGCTTCTACCGCCTCGATAAATCACGCAGCACCGCAGGCTCTGGCTTGGGCTTAAGTCTGGTTGCCGCAGTCATGCGCCTGCATGGTGGCACGTTCGAACTCACCGATGCACAACCAGGCCTTAAAGCCTCGCTTCGTTTTAACGCTTAAGCAGCTACTTTATATTCCACCTGCTCCGCCTTCAGCGCCTGCTGATAGCTCGGACGCGAAGTAACACGTGCAAAATACGCTTTGGTCTTAGGCCCAAACACCACATCATTCGTAACACGCGGCGTCCAGTTCGCAATAACCGTAAGCAATACATCGCCAATGGTAATGGTATTGTCCACCATGTAGTCCTTATCAGCAAGCTCAGCTTCAATCATGTCCCACGCTTCCTGAATCTTACCCACAATCATTTTGTAAAGTGGGGTATTAGGCGCATCCGCACCAATAAATCGCATCTGACCAAACAATGCGCCATAGCGTGGATGAAGCGTGCTATTTGCAAACGCCAACCATTGCATCGCCTTAGCGCGATCCCAGCCCGAGGTGGGAAGCAACGCCGATTTTTCCTGCTCGCAAATATACGTCAAAATCGCAGCACCCTCAACCAGCACCTTGCCATCCACCAGAAGTGTTGGCACCTGCCCTGCAGGATTGGCTTTTTTGAATGCCTCACCATGTTCTGCAATGTTCAAAAGCTCAAACTTCGCACCCGATTCAATCAGCGCCACATGCACTGCCATCGAACACGATCCCGCCATATAATATAACTGATACATACTTATCTCCCTAATTTGTCTGTGCTTAACATAGGCGCATCCCTGCCCACTACAAGCCCCCCATAAAATAACTTCATTTACACAGTTTCCTGCATTAAGAGCATCCAAGCATACAAAAAGGAGCCGTAAATGGATATTCTATTGATGATCGAGCAAAACCTCCTTACCCCAGCCATTTTATTTTTTACGCTGGGTATCGCCGCAGGTTTTTTCAAATCCGATTTAGAAATTCCCAATAGCATCAGCCGCTACCTCGCTATTTATCTCATGATGGCCATTGGCTTCAAAGGCGGTGTCGCCATCAATGCAGCAGGCACCATCACCACCCAAATGTGGCTCACCATGGGCGCAGGTGTTGTGGTCGGATTCATTCAGCCCTTTATCGGCTACGCACTCCTTCGGCTTTCAACCAAACTCGATAGCGCTACAGCAGCAGCAACCGCCGCCCATTATGGCTCCATCAGTATGGTCACCTTTGTCACCGCCGTAAGTTTCCTTGGCACCAATGAAGTGGTATATGCAGGCTACATCGTTGCAGTATTAGCCCTCATGGAAGCCCCCGCCATTCTCTCGGGCTTGTTCATCGCCCACCGCGCCGATCCACGCACGCTACACCCCGATGAATCGAAAAAACTCCGCCGCGAAATCTTCACCAACGGCGCTATCTTGCTGCTCTTCGGCTCCTTCGCTATAGGCTGGATAACTGGCGATGCAGGAATGGGGAAAATGAAAGGCTTCCTCGTAACCCCATTTCAAGGAATCCTCGCCCTCTTCCTGCTCGATATGGGATTGCTCGTCGCCAAAAACCTGCATCAACTTAAGCAATTCACGTTCTCTCTCATCCTATTCGGCATCTACATGCCCCTCATCGGTGCCGCGACTGGGCTTGGCGCATCGTATCTTCTCGGGCTCGATATTGGCACAGGCTTCCTCTTCACCATCCTGCTTGCTAGCGCCTCCTACATTGCCGTCCCAGCTGCCATGCGCCTTGCCCTACCCGAAGCACAAGCAGCCATATATGTGCCCATGTCGCTCGCCATCACCTTCCCCTTTAATATAGTAGTCGGCATCCCGCTTTACTTCTTCCTCGCCCAACGTATCTTGGGCTAGGACTCACAAAGGGGCACAGCATGACGCAAGATATTCTCTTTCAGGTGTTTATCTTCCTAAGCGCCGCCTGTGCCGTTGTGCCGTTGGCAAGCCGTTTCAAGCTCGGCTCTGTGCTTGGCTACCTTGCCGCAGGCGTGCTCATCGGCCCATTCGGATTAGCATTCATCGGCAATGCCGAACAAATCATGCATTTCGCCGAATTCGGCGTGGTAATGATGCTATTTCTCATAGGGCTCGAACTCGAACCTGCCATGCTCTGGCGTTTGCGCAAATCCATCATCGGCCTTGGCAGCCTTCAGGTAATACTCACCAGCGCAGCCTTCACATCAATCGGCATTGCACTCGGCTATAGCTGGCAATCAAGCCTGGCCATCGGCATGGCTCTCTCCCTCTCCTCTACCGCATTAGTGCTGCAAATACTGAACGAAAAAAACCTGATGCAAACCTCAATTGGCGAAACCTCCTTTTCCGTTCTGCTATTCCAAGACATCGCCGTCATTTTCATGCTGCTCATTTTGCCCCTGCTCACCCCCAGCGAATCAGCCATAAGCGCAGGGCACGATAATCTCCTCTCCACCCTTCCCTTGTGGGCGCGCAGTGTCGCAACCGCTGGCATCATTGCCACGGTCATCATCACAGGCCGCTACCTGTCGCACCACCTGTTTCGCGCCATGGCCAAAACCAATATCCGCGAAGTATTCACCGCCACCTCACTTGCCCTCGTCGTTGGCATCACACTGCTGATGCAAGCCATTGGCATCTCTCCAGCACTCGGCGCGTTCATCGCAGGCGTGGTGCTTGCCAACTCCTCCTATAAACGCACGTTAGAAACCGATATCGAGCCCTTCAAGGGCCTGCTTCTTGGGTTATTCTTTATCTCAGTCGGCATGAGTATGGATTTCCATCTACTCGCCTCACGCCCATTTCAACTGGTCGCTGCCGTCACCGCACTGGTTGCCGTAAAAACCCTCATACTCATTGCACTGGCAACACTCTTCCGCCTCACCTCACTGCACAGCATCGGCTTCGCGTTAGCCCTAGCACAAGGGAGCGAATTTGCGTTTGTGCTACTAGGCGTCTCCCATAAATCAGGCATCATCAGCGCAAGCGTAAGCGATTTCATCACCCTAACCGTTGCTATGTCCATGGCTGCCACGCCCTTCCTCATGCTGCTGTATAGCAAATGGATAGTCCCCCGCTTCATGAGCGCCCTGCCCGAGCGCAGCTTCGATAGTATCGACAGCCATCACAGCATCATCCTCGCTGGCTATGGCCGCTTTGGCCAAATCATTGGGCGCTTCATCACAGGCCAGGGCACTCCCATCACCATACTCGAAAAAGACCCCGATCAAATCGATCTGCTGCGCAAGTTTGGCTTCATCGGCTTCTTCGGCGATGCCACACGCCTCGACCTACTAAAATCCGCAGGTGCCGATAAAGCCAAACTCCTCATCGTCGCGGTCGATGATGCCGAAACCTGCACCGAAATCGTCAAACTCGCGCGCGAGGAATTCCCAAACCTCACCATCTTCGCCCGCGCCCGCAACCGCCGCCACGCCTTCGAGCTCGATAGGCTAGGCGTCGCCTACTTCAAACGCGAAACCTTCGATTCATCACTCGAAATGGCCAAACAAGTCATGCTGTTCCTCGGCAAATCCGAAGAAGAAGTACAAAGCAAAGCCGCAACCTTCATCGCCAAAGACGAAGAAACCCTCCGCAAATCCTTCGCCGTCATGGATAAAGAATCCGAACTAGTAGCCTTCGCCCACACCGCCAGATCCGAAATGGAACGCTTGCTTCAGGATGATTCAAAGATTAAGTAAGCTGGTGCATCCAGGTGGACACTATTCAGACCTCCGAAGCAGAATTATTGATGGTTTAGAATCACCATTAACGTTAACTTACTATGTTATTGTGTTGTATTTTTTAAAGTCCTATAGTTCTGCAAACTTAAGGTGCTTTATGACCGATGACTTAATTCATCAGATTCCCCAACCCGATAAAAGCGGTGCGATAGAAAATCAAACTGCAGCGCCCAGAAACCATGTAATTATAAACCCTGAATCCCCCATGGGCATGGGGCAAGCTATTAGTGGTTTAGCAGCAGAAGCTGGAGGATTTAACAAATC
>JAIXZB010000072.1 GCA_027489915.1 Rickettsiales bacterium
CCCGAAAGAGAGCATTCTTTTTCCGTATAGCTCAACCATGCTTTTTGTTGTGCAAGAAAAAGATTAGCAATGTGCTGTGTGTCGCGATTTGCTTTTAAGCTGCTAATCATTGCTTCAAAATCTACATTCATAGACTTTATCAATTTAGCAGAAGCCTCCTCAGCAATAGTTCCTGCGTACCCTGCACTACCCACAGGCCAGTCAGACGCTTTTTCTTGAGCGTTAGCAACACCTGAGAGCAATATGATAAAAAGTAAGAAGTACCGCAATTATGCTCCCTTTCCCAAAAACCCAACTGCCTGCGCCACCAGATCATCGATAATCTCCTGTGCAGGCTGAATCTTCTCCACCATGCCCACACTCTGCCCCGCCATAAGCGAGCCACGCTCAATATCACCCTCAATCACCGCGCGTCTAAGCGACCCCGCCCAGAAATGCTCTATCGCTAGCTGGCCTTCTTCCTTGCTCATCTCGCCGGCAAACACCTTCTCCACCGTTTCTTTCTGCTTGCGCGTAAATTCTTCGGTGGCCGCATTCTCAATCGCACGCACGGGAATCACCGCAAAATCGGGGTGATATTGCACACTCGGCGTTGCATTGCGCGCACTTGCATTGATAAACGCTTTCTTGAAATTCGCATGCGCAATCGATTCGCTCGCACACACAAACCGCGTGCCAAGCTGTACACCCGATGCACCCATTTGCAGGTAACTCGCAATCGCCTCACCGCGCCCGATTCCACCCGCCACAAACACTGGCACATCACGAATCACTGGCAAAATTTCCTGCGCCAAAACCGAGGTTGAAACAGGGCCAATATGCCCACCCGCTTCCGTGCCCTCAATCACCAGCGCATCCACGCCCATCCGCACGAGTTTCTTACCAATCGCGGCGGTCGGCGCAAACCCAATCACCTTACACCCACCCTCTTTCAAACGGTTGATGGTCGGTGCTTTCGGCATCCCCCCCGCCAGCACCACATGCGTGACACGCGCCGCAATACACACCTCAACAAGCTCCGCCAGTTGCGGATGCATAATAATCAAATTCACCCCAAACGGCTTATCCGTCATCGCCTTGGTCGCTTCAATTTCTTTTGCCAAAATCTCAGGCGGCATGCTGCTCGCCGCAATCACCCCAAACGCCCCCGCGTTCGATAACGCCGACACCAGATTGCGCTCCGACACCCAGCTCATCGCCCCACCCATAATTGCGTAGCGCGAACCCAGAAACGAACATCCTCGTTCCCACAACTGTTCTAATGTCTGCATATTTCTCTCCCCTACTTCTCTTACAAGATTTCTCAGAGTGGGTCAGATGCTAGGAGGGTTCTGTTTTATAAGCTCGAGCGTAGCATCGCTACGTGAGCATTATAAAACGGGTGCCGACAACGCAGATGATCCGCTATGAGAAAGCTATATCTTTTCCTCAACCGCGTCCAAGCCATACGCTGTATGCAACGCCCTCAGCGCCAGCTCAATATACGCCTCTTCAATCAGCACCGAAATTTTAATTTCACTGGTCGAAATCACAATGATGTTGATGCTCTTCTCAGCCAGCGTGCGGAACATCTCCGCCGCCACCCCCGCATGGCTGCGCATGCCCACACCAATCACCGAAATCTTCGCAACCCCCGCATCGGTCAGCGCCTTGTCAAACTTCGGCATGCCAGCATCGCCCTGCACAATCTCCAGCGCGCGCGCCATTTCGCTCTTGCCCACGGTAAAGGTCAAATCGGTGCTTTTGCCATCTTCCGTCACGTTCTGAACAATCATGTCCACGTTGATGCCTTTGTCTGCAAGTGGGCCAAAAATGCTCGCACTCACACCGGGTTTATTTTCCACATTGGTCAGCGTCACCCTTGCCTCATCACGGCTATAGGCAATGCCTGTCACGCGTTGTTTTTCCACCAATTCCTCCTCATCCACCAGTAATGTTCCGGGCAGCGTATGCGCCAATCGTTCGTCAAACGTCGAAAGCACCTGCACCCGCACGCGGTAATTCATCGCCAGTTCCACCGAGCGCGTCTGCAGCACCTTGCTGCCGAGCGATGCCATCTCCAGCATCTCTTCATAACTCACCTTGTCCAGCTTGCGCGCCTTCTTCACAATGCGCGGATCACTCGTATAAACCCCATCCACATCCGTATAAATATCGCATCTATCCGCACCAAATGCCGCAGCAAGCGCCACCGCAGTGGTGTCACTCCCACCACGCCCGAGGGTAGAAATGCGGCCCTCGTCTGTAATTCCCTGAAACCCTGCAATCACCGCCACTTCGCCCGCAGCCAAACTCGCATTAATCGCATCCGTTTTAATCTCTTCAATCCGCGCTTTGCTATACATGCCGTCGCTGCGTAGCGGAATCTGCCAGCCCGCCCATGCGCGCGCTTGCACGCCCAGCGTTTGCAACCCCAGCGCAAGTAACCCGCTGGTAATCTGCTCGCCCGATGCCACCACATGATCATATTCCGCGCGCGATGCATCGCTCGTTAGCACGTTCATCTGCAAACAATAATCCACCAGCTGATTGGTCACACCACTCATGGCGGAAACCACCACAATCACACGGTTCCCAGCATCGGTCTCGGTTTTTACACGCGTCGCTACATGCCGGATTCTCTCGATATCCGCCACCGACGTCCCACCAAATTTCATAACAATAAGCGCCATAATGGCGTGGGTTATAGGGAGATTTGTTTATGATGACAAGCTGTAAGCTAGGTTCAGATAATTAGCTCACTTCCATGAGGTATATCAAATGATATGAAAAACTCCTTATTTTGAGCACCCTCAGTTGCAATAGCAATACTAGCAGGGGAGCTAGTAACTCCTTCCAGCAAAGCTTTACCCAAAAAATATTGGCTGAATTTTGGATAAATAATAATCGGGCTAGAAATTGAAAGAACAGCTCTACCTTGATTAAGATTTGCAAGATTTTGAAACTCACCTTCCAATAAACGGACACTCACGCCTTGAGGAAATGTTAACACAACTATTGAGATGTTTTGTAGGCGCGCGGCCACTGTTGATTAACTTGAATGTATACTCTGAGCTTTGTGAATCCTTACCTCTATGTACCTTTAAATTCAAACTAGGCCTTTGGCGCCTTCCAAACATATCCTCTAAATCATAATGCTCCATCTTGTAAAAATTAGAGCCACTTCGTTTGTAATATCTTTGCTCTCCTAGTTTGGCCATGTGTGGCCCTGAATCTGAAACTGGAACAAAGGTTGCTGCGCATCCCTCTGTACCACTTTTAAATATTATTTTATGTTGCAATCCGTCAATAGATGGCGAGCAAACTTCGTTGCTTAACGCATTTAATTTAGATAAAAATGCTTCAATATTTTTTATCGGGACTATGGATTCCGCACAGTCAGCCCCATCACTATTTTTTCTGCAATCAACACCCCAAATAATTATTCCACCATCAGAATTTGCAAATCCAGATACTGATTTTGCATAATTCTTTTTATCATTCTCTGATGTTATATTTGAATTGACTGTCTTAAAATCAAGATGAAGGTCTTCTTGCTTTTTTTCTTGCACATAGGAATCGAGAATATCTTTATTTAGTCCATTAAAAATTTCAAGCAATCCCACTTACAACTCCCGCACCAGCCGCAGCGCATCCGCCTTCGTCCCATCGGGTTGCGAATAATATGCCTTCCTCACCCCATCGCGCACGAACCCATTATCCTCATACAACTTAATCGCCGCCGCATTGGTGATATTCACCTCCAGCATCATCCGCTTCGCGCCCATATCTTTTGCGGTAATCAATCCATAATTCAGCAGATGCAGCCCCATTCCCTCGCGGCGGAATTCGGGCAGCACTCCCACCGAAAGCAGGTCGCACACATCCTCAATAATCCAGCATAAAATAAACCCAACCGGTTTATTCTGCACATAGGCAATAGCCGCAAACACGCCTGCACGTTCAAAGAAACTTTCAAACTCCAGCGCACTCCACCCTTTGGAAAAACACTCCGCATGAATCGCGGCCATCGGCTTGGCATAGCCACGCCCCACCGGTTGAATACGAAACCCCTCAGGCAACGGATGTGATGGGTTCATATATTACGCTTTCGCTTTGCTAAATACCAGCATCAGCGTCTTCGACTCCAGATACAACTGCAGCGTATCTTGCGCAGCAAGTGTAAGCCCTGCCGCCTGCGCAAGCTGCTTCATGTACTCCACCCCATGCCCAAAGCGCGAGGTCACAGGCAACACGCCAAACCCTTTGCCCGAAGGCAGCGCATCAAATGTCACCGCAAGCAATCCATCCTGTTTCAGCACCCGCGCTGCATTCGTTATAAACGCCGAACATTCGCCCATATAGGGCAGCACATTTAGCGCTATCACCACGTCATATTCCGGCAACGGAAACGATGCTTGCGCCTTGTTTGCATCCATCGTCAGCACCTGCGCATACACCTCAACACCCGCAATCCGTGCAAGTTGCGAACGCTCCACCATTTGCGGTGTCACATCCACACCCACAATCTCTTTCGCTTCCGCACGCCATGGCATGGCAGCAAGCCCAGTACCGCAGCCCACATCCAAAATGCGTTCAGGCGCGCGCCCCAGCAACTGCCGCACCCGCTTATGAAAATGCTGCGGGCCCTCATAACCATTCGCCCCTTCAATCATGTCATATTGCGTCGCCACCTTGGCAAAAAACCCTTCCACCATGTGGGTAGGCATGCGCAACGGCCTATCTTGCGGGGCAAGCAGAGTGTCATCAATCGTCGCCAGCATAAATTTCGCGTCCAGATGGGCAGGATCAAGCTGCAACGTACGCTTGAATGCCGCAATCGCCTTGGCAGGTTTTTCTTTCGCAATCAAACAGCAGCCTAAATTATACCAAGCTTGTGTAAAATTCGGCGCAAAATAGGTCGCCATCTTGAAGCGAAACAGCGCATCATCAAGCCGCCCTTCCGCGCCAAATTTTTGCCCCAATTCAAAATTGGTCTGCGGCAAATGCTTCAGCTTATATTTCGTATCGTCAATAAACGCGCGAATCGCATCATCCCAGCGCATAAGCTGCGATTTCACATCGCGCCCCATCACGCTGAAACCATTTTCACGCCTTGCTTTACTATTCGTTCGTTTCGCTGGTTGCATTATTCCCAAACTCACCCTAGGTGTTATATCGACATTACAGGACATTAGCACGATGCGCACGCAAGCACAACCATCCGTAAACACCCACAAACCCAGCACCATCGATGCCGAAGATGTCGCCCGCTTTTCGGCCATCGCCGAGGAGTGGTGGGATCCCAAAGGAAAATTCAAGCCCCTGCACGCCATCGGCCCCGCCCGCATCGGCTTCATAAAGCAGCATATCGAACAGCATTTCTCCACCCAGCCCGCAACTCCCAAAGCTAAACTCTCCCTCCTAGACATCGGCTGCGGCGGAGGCTTAATAGCCGAACCCATGGCACGCCTAGGCCTAAACGTCACCGCCATCGATGCCTCGGATAAAAACATCGCCGTTGCCAAACTCCACGCCGAACAATCTGGCCTAAGCATCCATTACCACAGCACCACAGCCGAAGACCTTGCCTCCACTAAACAAACATTCAATGTTGTGTTAGCGCTCGAAATCGTTGAACACGTCGCCGATGTCGATCTGTTCCTGCGCGCCATCTCAAGCTTAGTAGCACCAGGCGGCCTGCTCGTTATGTCCACGCTCAACCGCACCGCTAAATCCTACGCCATGGCCATTATCGGAGCCGAATACATCCTCCGCTTACTCCCCCGCGGTACCCATAGCTGGAAACAATTCATCAAACCAAGTGAGCTCACACGCGGCCTCACCCACTGCGGCATGCACGTAACCGATATCAAGGGCCTCACCCTAAATCCCATAAAATGGGAATGGAGCCTCCATACCACCGATTTCGACGTGAACTACCTTCTGGCAGCCACCAAGCCCGCGTAATCCAAACCTTCACCAATTTGTCACACCCAGCTCCCGCAAAATCCGTAAAATAGGAGCATGGAAAATCAGGATAACAACGCCAAAACCGACATCGCCGAACAGACCTACAAAGGCCCAGGCGCTGTCGTCACGTCGCTTGGCTATGGTGTAATCGATTATAAAATCGCAACCATCGCCGCCGCTGCAATGGGTGTAGGCATCTCACTACTCAATCCCAAGGGCACCAGCAAAGCATTAGCAGATTTCGAACAATCCTCTAAAAGCTTGTATGAGAGCAAAAATATCGCCAAAAAAAGCATTGGTTGGATGGGCACGCATTTCAGCATGCTTGGTGAATGGTTCGAAAAAAGCGTCCCTTTCAAACACAAACTAAAATCCCTATTCGAAAAATCACCCGAAAATTGGGCACCCGTAAGCCGCCTTACTGGCATGCTCGCAACAGTAGGTTTTTTTGCCACTTTTTTCACTGCTGCAGGTCGCGGGATAGAAGCTGCAAATGCAGGCAAAAATCAACTGCGTGAAGCACAGGCAGAAATCAAAAAACTTCGCGCCGCAATCGCAGAAGAACACACTGCCAAACCCACTCCCCCAAGCGTCGATGAAGCAATTAAACGCGAAGACCCAAAACCTGTCATACAAGCCGAAACAATCGATCGCAGCCCACTGCAAGAAACCTCACTAGGGCGTGCTTAAGCAAGCACTGGCATCGCCTGTCGCAGCTTCGTAACCAGCGCAGCATCCACCTCTGCCGTAATCACACACGGTGCATCATCTGCCTCAGCCAACACCACACCCCACGGGTCAATAATTAGCGAGTGGCCATAGGTCGTACGCCCACCTGCATGTTCACCGCATTGCGCAGGCGCAATCACATACGCCACATTCTCAATCGCCCGCGCCCGCAGCAGCGTATGCCAATGCGCTGCACCCGTAGGGCGTGTGAAAGCCGAAGGCACCGCAAACATCTGCGCACCCTGCTCAGCCATTACGCGATATTGAGTAGCAAACCGCACATCATAACACACGCTCATCCCAAGCTTCATACCCTGTAAATTCGCAACCACAGGCACTTTCCCCGCCGCCATTATCGCCGATTCGGCATACACCGTGCCATCAGGCAACGTCACATCAAACAGATGTATCTTGTCATATTGCGCTGCAATATTCCCCTCAGGCGAAATCAAAAGCGAACGATTAAAGGGTTTCGCAACACCCACCTCTTTCGCGCGAATCGAACCAATCAACACCCATACTTTATGCTGCGCACAAAACCCGCGCGCCCACTGCACGCCCGCGTGTACATCCACCGAAAAACTAAGCGCCTCCTGCCCCTCACGCCGCATCGCAAACGCATTCTCAGGCAGCGCAATCAACCGCGCCCCACGCTCCACCGCCTCCTGCGCCATCGGCGCAATCTGCGCAATATTTTCCACCACATTATCCGAGCTGGTAGTCTGCACACACCCCACAATAAATGACTCATTCATATTTTTCTCCTGCATCACTTCAACTTCCTACCAAGGTTTTTCAGAGTGGGCCAGATGCTAGGAGGGTTCTTCATTTTAAGCGCAGCGTAGCAACGCTACGTGAGCATTAAAATGAAGGTTCCGACAGCGCAGATGGTCCGCTATCAAAAACCTACTCCTGCAAGGTTTTAGCTAAGGTTAGTACGCGCACTTCTCTCACCCCCCCTCCGCGTATAGCACCCGTGTAGCCTCATGAATCGTCGCCCCTGTCGTTATCACATCATCCACCAACACCACAACCTTACCACGCAACGCGTCACCGCGCACCGCAAACGCATCCCGTATATTCTTTGCCCGTGCCTCTCGCGATAGCCGCGCTTGCGGCGGGGTGTACTTCACACGCTTCAAGCTATTTACATCCACAAGCAACCCCACCTGCTTAGCTAAGCCGTAAGCAAGCCACGCCGCCTGATTATAACGTCGCTCAGCTAACCTTCGCCAATGCAACGGAATCGGCACAATCACATCCGCCCCTGTAATCATATCGCGCCCCGCCTGCGCCAGCAGCACGCCGTAGCGATCAATATCAGTCGAACGGTCACGAAATTTCAGCGCTGAAATCATCGCACGGCTCACGTCATTATACACCCACACCGCCCGCGCCACCCCATAAGGCGGGCGCGCATGCAGGCAACTTGCGCACAACTCCATCTCCATCGCAAAAGCAAACGGCGCACCGCAGCAGGCACAATGCGGCGCTGAAATCTGCCGCAGTTGCGGCGCACATTCCCCGCACAGATTCCCCTCCGCCGAACTGGCAGCACCGCAACTCGGGCAATGTGGCGGGTAACAAAGCGCAAGCAAAGCACTCCCTACCGATTTGCCTATTGCCATGAGCGCCTGCATTACCTAACACATCCTTATGATGACGAATTCACCACCCATATTGTTCGATACCGTGCAACTTCGCAAGCAGCGTAAGCGCGCACATGTAAATTTTGCGCAGCATAACTTTCTCTTCTTGGCTGCAGCCGAACGCATGAGCGACCGTCTGCTCGACATCACCCGCCATTTCAATTGCGCCGCCGATATCAGCGCCCGTAGCCACATACTCGCCGATATGCTGCAAGGATTCCAGCGTATCGGCACACTCATAAACTGTAGCGACTCTGAGCAAGATACCCCCGACATCCTCTGCGATACAAGCCTACTACCTTTCGCCGAAAACAGCCTGGATGCCATCTTCTCCATCGGCGCACTGCATTGGGTGAACGATATACCAGGCCTACTCGCACAAGCCATTCGCGCCCTTAAACCCGATGGGTTGTTTATGGCCACACTCGCAGGTGCAGCAACTTTGCAAGAATTGCGCGAAAGCATGGCCCACGCAGAATCGCTCATTACTGGCGGCATCAGCCCGCGCATCAGCCCCTTCCTCGATATCCGCGATGCTGGCGCATTATTGCAGCGCGCCGGATTCGCCCTTCCCGTGGTCGATGCCGAAGCCATAACCATAAGCTACGAAAACATGCTTGCCTTATGCAAAGACCTGCGCGGCATGGGCGAAACCTCTGCCATGAAAGAGCGCCCCAAAAACATCATGCGCCGCGATGTATTTTCAGCAGCAAGTGCGCATTATGCTGCGCAGCATAGCGACGGTGAAGGCCGCATCAGCGCCACCATAGAATTCCTCACCCTAACCGCATGGAAACCTGCCGCCACCCAACAACAACCCCTCAAGCGTGGCAGCGCCAAACACTCCCTCAAAACTGCACTTAGTTAAGCACAACATGCTAGATATGATGCGTTTCATAGTGCATCAGATGGTAGGAGCGCTTGCCACTTTTATACTCCGCAGCGTAGCAGCGCTCTGACGAGGATGTATCAAAGTGGAGGCGACACCCCATATAATGTGCTAGGAAGCGCATCTTGGAGTGCTCGCACCAGCGGCACATCGGCTGGCGGCATCGCAACCCCCTCCATCTCACTCGGCCGCTTCCACATCAATTTCTGTCCCTCGCGTCCCGCAGGAATACCCTCCCACCGCCTACTCACATACAAAAACATCACCAAATGAAAATCATCATACGCATGGCTTACAAAAGTCAGCGGCGCAATACAGCTATCGCACAAATCAATACCCAGTTCCTCGCGAATCTCGCGCACGATTGCTGCCTCAGGAGTCTCACCCGCCTCAATCTTCCCACCGGGAAATTCCCACATCCCCGCCATCGCCTTGCCCTCAGGTCGTTGTGCAAGCAACACCCGCCCATCCGCATCCAAAAGCGCCAACGCCGCCACATACACAATCTTTGTCATTGTTCTCTCACTTACTTCCTATCCACATTTCTCAGAGTGAGCCAGATGCTAGGAGGGTTCTGTTTTATCAAGCGCAGCGTAGCAGCGCTACGTGAGCATTGTAAAACAGGCTCCGACAACGCAGATGGTTCGCTATGGGAAATATTAAGACCTGTAAGAACCGTTGATGTCGATATAGCCGTGTGTGAGATCACACGTCCACACCACCGCCTCGCCATTGCCCAAATGCAAATCCACCTCAATCACAATCTCCTGCCCTCGCATGTGAGCAACCACGGGCGCTTCGTCATAACCCTCCACACGCTCACCTTGGCTAGCAATCAGCACTCCGCCAATGCGCACATCCAGCGTGTCGCGGTTGGCGGCCTCGCCTGCTTTGCCCACGGCCATCACAATGCGGCCCCAGTTAGCATCTTCACCCGCAATCGCCGTTTTCACCAGTGGCGAATTGGCAATGCTAAGTGCAATCTTTTTTGCCGCCCCGTCATGTTGCGCACCGCGCACATGAATCGCAATAAATTTGCTCGCCCCTTCCCCATCACGCACCACTAATTGTGCAAGCTCTGTCGCAAGCGATTGCAGCGCCACTTCAAATTGCTGCAACGCAACATAATCCATCACCGCTTTCGATTGCCCCGTTGCAAACAACATCAGCGTATCACTGGTCGATGTATCCCCATCCACCGTCGTGCAATTAAAACTTTCCCCACACACATGTTGCAGCATCGCCTGAAGCTGCGGCGCAGCAATCGTGGCATCGGTGGCAATAAAGGCAAGCATCGTCGCCATATCAGGCGCAATCATACCCGAGCCTTTGGCGATACCGTTAATAGTCACAGCCACACCATCCACAACAATGCTGCGTGTTGCCGCTTTGGCAAACGTATCGGTCGTCATAATCGCACGCGCAGCATCTTCCCACGCATCCCCGCGCAATGTGTGCGCAAGTGCAGGAAGCGCCGCCGTAAGTTTTGCATGCGGCAGCGGCTCACCAATCACACCAGTGGAAGCTAGCATCACCTCGCGCCTATCGCACCCAAGCAGTATGCATGCCGCATCGGCAGTCGCCTCCACTGCCTCCACACCTTTTTTTCCCGTGAATGCATTTGCATTCCCTGCATTCACAATGCATGCGCGCGCAGTACCATGCTGCAAAGCATCGCGGCACCAATCCACGGGTGCCGAAGGCGCAAGCGAACGGGTAAATACCCCAGCCGCTTGCGTACCTTGCGCAAACTCCATAAGCAGCACATCCGTGCGGTTTGCGTAGCGTATGCCTGCCGAACCCGCAGCAAGCCGCACACCAGCAACCGCTGGCATATGCGGAAATTCTTTAGGTGCTAAAGGGGAAACTGCAAGCGCCATGCGTGCTTACTGTTTCTCAGGCGTTGCAATTTTCTGGAAAGGCAATTCCTTCCCATCCGCACCAAACAGCTTAATGTCACTGCCTTGCAGCAATTGCTGCACATACACCGTCAGTGCTTTTTCCTGCAGGCTAGTGGCAACCTTTGCCTTCACATCGGCGTAAGCAGGCGCAGCAACAGCGCGCTTGTCTTCCACCTTAATAATATGCCAGCCAAAATCACTCTTCACTGGGCTAGATACCTGCCCCTTATTCAGAGCAAATGCCGCATCCGCAAAGCTTTTAACCATTTTATCTTTGGTGAAATAGCCCAGATCCCCACCCTCTTTAGCAGAACCCGGGTCTTTCGAAGCCTCAGCCGCAAGCTTCTCAAACGCCTCGCCTTTATCCAAACGCTCCTTCAGTGCAACCGCCTCTTTCTCGCTTGCAACCAAAATATGGCGCGCGCGCACTTCCTGAGTACCCTTCGATTTCGCAACCAAGCGGTCATATTCGCGTTTGATATCCGCTTCTTTCACCACCCCTTGCGTTTTGTTTTCAAGCAGCTGCTTCACAATTAATTTCTTGCGCAACATTTCAAGCTGGCTTGCAACCTCTGGGCTTTTATCCACGCCCTGCTTCACCGCTTCACCATAAAGCAAATGCTCAGTGGCAATCCCGCGCAACACATTATCGCGGATTTTAGGCTCCACCGCCGAAAAAGCAGGCGCATCGGGCGCAGGAAACAGGCTCTTCCACATCGCATCTATTTCCGATGCACTTATATCTTCCTTATCCACTTTCAGCATCACATAATCATCGGCGTAAGCAATGCTGGCGGTGGCAGAGAGCAGTGCAAACGTGGTCAAAACAGTCCGTAGGGTCGTTTTCATGAGTCAGTTCCTGTGCAAAGGTGAATTTCCACGCAGGAAACAAGCATAGTTTACGCCCCTTGCCAAGCCCTATCCCAAAACCCTTGCAACAGACGCAGTGCTGTCCTATGTCTTCGCCTGAATTACATAAGGTTCCTCTATGCTCTCCGCACTCGGAAAAAAACTCTTTGGCAGCTCCAACGACCGTTTGGTGCGCACACTTGGCCGCACCGTCGAAACCATCAATGCATTCGAGCCTGCCCTAAGCCAGCTCAAAGATGATGCCTTAATTGCCAAAACCGCCGAGTTTCGCGCACGTTTGGCAGATGGTGCCACCGTCGATGATTTACTACCCGAAGCCTTCGCGGTGGTGCGCGAAGCAGCCAAGCGCGCACTGGGCATGCGCCATTTCGATGTGCAGCTCATCGGCGGCATGGTGCAGCATCGCGGCATGATATCAGAGATGAAAACGGGGGAAGGTAAAACCTTAGTTGCAACCCTAGCGGCCTACCTCAACGCCCTGCCCGCCAAAGGCGTGCATATCGTCACCGTGAATGATTACTTGGCGAAACGCGATGCCGCATGGATGGGCAAGCTCTATAATTTCCTAGGCTTAAGCGTCGGCGTCATCATCCACGGCATGGACGATGAATCGCGCCGCAACGCCTACGCCTGCGATATCACCTACGCCACCAACAACGAACTCGGCTTCGATTACCTGCGCGATAACATGAAATACGCAATCGAAGACATGGTGCAGCGCCCCTTCCATTTCGCCATCATCGATGAAGTTGACTCCATCCTGATAGATGAAGCGCGCACCCCACTCATCATCAGCGGCCCAACCGAAGATAATTCCGAACTCTATTATAAAGTCGATAGATTACTGCCTAAGCTCATCGAAAGTAACCGCCTCTGCACCGAAGAAGAAATACTCGAGCGCGCAGGTGGCAATCCGCTCAAAGCAAAAGCCACCCAGCAATACCTCTATTTCGATGTCGATGAGAAAAACCGCAACGTCTCCTTCAGCGATGAAGGCGTTGCACAAATGGAATCCCTGCTTGTGGCAGAAGGGCTGCTCGAAGCAAACACCAGCCTCTACGATATCGGTAATGTCAGCATGGTGCATCACGTCAACCAAGCCCTTCGCGCCCACACGCTGTTCAAGCGCGATGTCGATTACATCGTCAAAGACAACAAAGTCATCATCATCGATGAGTTCACAGGCCGCATGATGGAAGGCCGCCGCTACTCCGAAGGGCTGCATCAAGCACTCGAGGCCAAAGAAGGCGCACGGATCGAGAACGAAAACCAGACACTCGCCTCCATCACATTCCAGAATTATTTCCGCATGTATCCCAAACTCGCAGGCATGACCGGCACCGCGATGACCGAAGCGGGCGAGTTCATGGATATCTATAAACTCGAAGTAGTCGAAATCCCAACCAACGTCCCCGTTTCCCGCATCGATGATAACGACGAAATCTATCGCACCAGCGCCGAACGCGACCGTGCCGTGGTGAAGCTCATTAAAGAATGTAACGCCAAAGGCCAACCCATGCTGATTGGTACCGTCAGCATCGAAAAATCCGAATCCTTCTCGCGCCTGCTGAAAAAAGAAGGCATCAAACATCAAGTCCTAAACGCCCGCTTCCATGAACAAGAAGCGCAAATCATCTCGCAAGCAGGAAGGCCTGCTGCCGTCACCATCGCCACCAACATGGCCGGTCGGGGAACCGACATCATGCTCGGTGGCAATGCCGAAATGATGATAAAACAAGAATTAGGTGAAGAAGAAAACGCTACACGTGCCGAAAAAATCCGCGCGCAGGTGAACGAAGACAAACAGAAAGTATTGGAAGCAGGTGGCCTGTTCGTGCTTGCAACCGAACGCCACGAATCGCGTCGCATCGACAATCAGCTCCGCGGCCGCTCGGGCCGTCAAGGCGATCCGGGCGCATCCAAATTCTTCCTCTCCTTGCAAGATGATCTCATGCGCATCTTCGGCTCCGAGCGTATCGACACCATGCTCGTGCGCCTAGGCCTGCAAGAAGATGAAGCCATCACCCACCCATGGATGAACAAAGCCATCGAACGCGCTCAAACCAAAGTCGAACAGCACCATTACGAAGTGCGCAAAACCCTGCTCAAATTCGATAACGTGATGAACGACCAGCGCAAAGTCATCTATGAACAGCGCATTGAACTGATGCAGGCGACCTCACTCTCCGAAGAAGTAGATGCCATGCGCCAAGAAGTGAACGAGCGTTTAGTATCCCGCTTCATCCCCGATAAATCCTACGCCGAAGAGTGGGATGGCATCTCCCTCCAGCACGAGCTGTATCGCATCTACGGCATCGCCCTTCCCTGCGAAGAGTGGGTGCGCGAAGAAGGCATCGCCGAAAGTGAAATCGCACAGCGTATCGAAGAAGCTACCAAAGCATTATTCGATGAAAAAGCCGCAAGCGTTGCACCCGAAATCTATGCCATCGCCGAAAAACGCGTGATGCTGCAAACGCTCGATCAGGTGTGGAAAGATCACCTCCTCTCGCTCGATCACATGCGCCAAGGCATTAACCTGCGCGCCTACGCACAAAAAGACCCACTCAACGAATATAAGCACGAAGCCTTCACCCTGTTCCGCGGCATGATTTCGCACATGCAAGAACTGGTAGTCGAACGCCTATCACGCATGCAAATCCGCCTCGAGCTTACCGAAGCCCTCATGCGCGAGATGCCCAAAGTACAAATGCACGAAAGCCGCATCGACCCCGCAATGGAACGCATGATGGCCGAAGAAATGCCCGAACAAGCTGCACCACAAAGTGCATCCGTGCATCCCATCCGCACCCATGTCGAGCCAAGCGCACGCGACCCACGCAACCCAGCCACCTGGGGCAAAGTTGGTCGCAACGACCCCTGCCCTTGCGGCTCAAACAAAAAATACAAACACTGCCACGGTAAAATCGGCGAGCAGCAGTCATCGAGTCACGACTAGCACACTCTGGAATGTTACCCCCGCACGTGTTGCGGGGGGATACACATAAAAACTATTGCCGATACGCCTTACGCAGCCCATATGCCGCAATAGCCAGCCAAAAACACTCCAGCACAAAAATGGGCAGATTCCACTGGCCAATAAGCGATACAATCATCGCAACCGCCCCCGCCATATTCACCACATGGAAACGCTTCTGCGATTCATGCCACAGCCCCATATTCACCGCCGCATAGGCCGTTAAAAACAAGCCTAACGCTAAAAACCCCGAAGCCTTAAAAAACAACTCCATCACGATGCCCGCCGCTTCGCATAAATCCGCACCAGCCCAATCACGCTCAGCACAATCCACAAACACTGCCCCACAAACGCAGGCAAATTCCATGAGTATATCACCGAAACTAAAATCCCTGCCGTGCCCACAATGTTCAGCCACTGATACACCGGCATCGCACTGCTAATGCGCCCCACCGACACAAGCCCGTAAGCTGCAACCACAACCGCAACACCCAAAAGCCCAATAAGTGTGGGAAGCGATTCCAACTACGCCGCCTCGCCATTGGTTTTAGCCGCCTCTTCCTCAAGCGCTGCTTTGGCCTTAGGAGATAGCTGAATATTAAGCTCTCTCAGGTGCTTATCCGTTGCCGTATTCGGCGCGTTCATGAGCAAATCCTGCGCTTGCTGATTAAGCGGGAAGCAAATCACCTCACGAATATTCGGCTCATCGGCTAGCAGCATCACAATGCGGTCAACACCAGGCGCCAAGCCACCATGCGGCGGCGCACCCAAATGGAATGCACGCCACAACGCCCCGAATTTATCCTCCAGCTCACTCTTCGGATAGCCCGCAATCCCAAACGCGCGCTCCATAATCTCAGGCTTGTGATTACGAATCGCACCCGATGAAAGCTCAATCCCGTTACACACAATATCATACTGAAACGCTTTAATCGCGAGCAACTCTTCATTCGTTTTCGCAGCATTGAGCGCATCTAACCCACCTTGCGGCATCGAGAATGGATTATGCGAGAAATCGATTTTCTTATCGTCCTCATTCCATTCAAAATAGGGGAAATCCACCACCCAACAGAAACGATATGCTTTCTGTTCAATCAACCCAAGCTGATTACCAAGGTCACTGCGCACCTTGCCCGCAATCAGCGCAGCATCCGCCTCAGTACCGGATGCAAAAAACACTGCATCGCCCTTGCCCACAGCAAGAAGCGCTTGCAGCTCAGCATGTTTCTCTGCACTCAAAAACTTCGCGATTGGCCCCTTACCTTCGCCGTTTTCATCGTAGGCAATATACGCCAAACCCTTCGCACCTTGGGCTTGCGCAAACTCAATCATCTTATCAAAAAAACTGCGTGGCTTATCTGCACATTTCGGTGCTGGAATCGCACGTACCGTGCCACCACCCGCAATCACGTTATTAAAAATGCCAAAGCCCGAACCCTGCCAAATCTCCGCAACATCCGCAATCATCAGCGGGTTGCGCAAATCAGGTTTATCGCAGCCATATTTCAGCATCGCATCCGCATACGTAATGCGTGGGAACGGCGCAGGCGTCACCTGCCAATCCGAAAATTCTGTGAACACACCCTCAAGCACGGGCTCAATCGCCGCAAACACATCTTCCTGCGTCACAAAGCTCATCTCAATATCAAGCTGGTAAAATTCACCGGGGCTTCTATCCGCGCGTGCATCCTCATCACGAAAGCAAGGCGCAATCTGGAAATACCTATCAAACCCCGACATCATGAGTAGCTGTTTAAATTGCTGCGGTGCTTGCGGCAGCGCATAAAACTTGCCCGGATGCATGCGCGAAGGCACCAGAAAATCCCGCGCACCTTCAGGGCTTGATGACGTCAAAATCGGCGTCTGATATTCTAAGAACCCCTGCGCGTTCATGCGTTGGCGCAAGCTCGAAATCACCCGAGAGCGCAACACAATATTCGCATGCAATTTCTCTTTGCGCAAATCAAGGAAGCGGTATTGCAACCGCGTCGCCTCAGGAAATTCCTGATCCGAATTCACCTGAAGCGGAAGCGGATCCGCCGCTGATTCCACATGCAGCGACTGCATCTTCACTTCAATCGCCCCCGTCACCAAATCCTTATTCACCGTCTCAGCCGACCGCGCCACCACATCGCCCACCACCGTCACTACCGATTCGTTTTTCAAACGCTGTACATCCGCAAATATAGCGGCCGATGCATCCACCACACATTGCGTCACCCCATAATGGTCACGCACATCAAGAAAGCATAATTGCCCATGGTCACGAATGCGGTGCACCCACCCCGAAATCTTCACCTGTTGTCCCGAATGCTCAGCCGTAAGCTGGCCACAAGTATGAGTACGATATGCGTGCATAGTGTCTTTCCTTTATTTTCAAATCCGTGATATACCAATCCAACCATAATTTGCAAAGGATTCCCTATGGCCCGCCTTCTCCTTCTCACAAGCTTACTTTTAGTAACCGCCTGCGACATCATCCCCATTATTGATTAAACCCGCTCGACTAGTCACAAAAGACCCTATATAAGCCGCCTTATGCAAACCAAAATTATCTCCACAACCGAAGCACTAATAGCATTCTGCGAACGCATTAAAGGCGAAGAATTCTTAACCATCGACACCGAATTCATCCGCGAGCGCACCTACTTTCCACAACTCTGCCTCCTTCAAGTCGCAGGCGATAACGATGTCGCCGCTATCGACCCCTTGGCAGAAGAGCTCGATATGACCCCGTTTTTAGAGCTGATGAAAAACCCGAATCAAATGAAGGTCTTTCACGCAGGCGGTCAGGATTTAGAAATTTTTTATCGCCTAACGGGCACCACCCCACAACCGCTCTACGACACCCAAATCGCCGCCATGGTATGCGGCTTTGGCGAACAGATTGGCTATGAATCACTCGTGCGCGATTTATGTGGCGGCAAGCTTGATAAAGGCTCCCGCTTCACCGATTGGGCGCAGCGCCCCTTAACTGACCGCCAAATCAAATACGCACTCGAAGACGTGATTTACCTGCGCGACATATACCGCATCCTCTCCAAGCGTATCAAAGACGAAGGCCGCGAATCGTGGATTGCCGAAGAAATGCGTGAAGCTGCCGATCCACAAAACTACGCCGTCGATGTGAACGAGGTCTGGAAAAAACTCAAAGTCAAATCCCGCCAACCCGAATATCTGAACATCCTGCGCACGGTTGCCGCATGGCGCGAACGCCGCGCTATCCAGCGCGATTTGCCCCGCCAGCGTGTGATACGCGATGAAATTCTGGTGCAACTCGCCGCCCTAGCACCCGACAGCGTCGAAGATTTAGCCGAACTGCGGGGCATCGCTGGCACCATCAGCCGCGAATCTCAGGAAGATTTGGTCGAACATATATTAGCCGCCAAACTCGCACCCAAAGAATCCTTTCCCGAATCTCCCGTGCGCGAACCCGCCCTTACCGCCCGCAATGCCTCGTTGGTCGATGTACTGCGCCTGCTCCTCGCCCAAGCCTGCGAAGAACACCATGTCGCCCAGCGCCTCGTGTGCGGGCGAGACGAACTCAATGCACTCGTACTCGGCACCATGCCGCCCGACCACCACCTCATCAACGGCTGGCGCTACGACATCTTCGGCAAAACTGCACAAGACCTACTCGAAGGCCGCATCACCTTAGCCGCCGAAAAACTCAAAAAAGGCTACGGCCTCGCCATCCGCAAACCCATCCAAGGCTTACCCATCGCTATCTAATTACCGA